>JALZJW010000137.1 GCA_030859565.1 Pseudomonadota bacterium | reverse complement strand
AGTAGAACAATCTTTCTTGCCCACTTTGCCGTTGCCCCATCATCAGCAGTTCTCCGTAATAACCATTACGAAGATCCGATCATCACCGCGAGCAGAAGTTCCGGAAGTTTTTCAACAAAATCGGCCGGCAAGCGACCGCCCCAGGCGACCGCTTTCGGCTGTAATGGTTTCAAACTTCGGTCTGCTCAGACATCTCCAGCGCGTCATCGACCTCGATGCCGAGATATCTGACCGTGCTCTCCAGCTTTGTGTGTCCAAGCAGCAGCTGCACCGCTCGGAGATTCTTCGTTCGCTTGTAAATCAACGTGGTCTTGGTACGACGCAGCGAGTGGGTACCGTAGTCTCCGGGGTCCAATCCGATGCGAGCCACCCACGATTTCACGATCCGCGCATATTGCCGTGTCGAAATATGCGGTGACCTCGTCATGCGGCTCGAGAACAGATATTGACCGGAAGCGAGCTGCGTCTTGGCGATCCAGGCCTCAATCGCCTCTCGGGTCTGCTCGGTCAACTCGAACTTGACCGGCTGTCCCGTCTTCTGCTGCATGACGGTGGCCCGGGGAATGACCCGACCGCTATGAGCGACATCACGTACCTGGAGTTTGACGAGATCGCAGCTCCGAAGTTTGCTGTCAATCGCCAGATTGAAAAGGGCAAGGTCTCTGGCGCGCTTGGCCAGTTGCAATCGGATCCGAATCGCCCAGATCTCTCGGAGTTTCAATGGGGGCTTCGGCCCGATCAGTCGGCCCTTGTTCCACGGATTGTGAATGGCACTGACATCGGTGCTATTTGCGTTGCTGTACATGGTGTGTTTCCTCCATACTCAGTGGGGAAACACAAGTCTGGCTCATCACAATATGGGGCGCTTGCCGACCCGGAGGCGACATTGGAGCCTCTCTTTGTGAAAACGACTTGATGACGAGCTTTGCATATCGCCTCACTATTCAAGTCCGCGCGACTGGGCGCCACACTACTCCTTATTCAGATAGTTTTTTTCCAAGAATTCGGACCTGAACTTTTGTGGCGGAGTGGGAATGTCTGGCCGCCCCTCTGGCGTAAAGTCCATGAGATTCCAATACGGCCACACCGTGTCGAGATGATTCGCCGACAGTTCAGTTCCCCAGAAATGAAAAATCTTTCCATCCTGCCTCCTAAATACATGCATCACTGGCCATTGCATATCATCAGAGTCTCCCTGGCACTTGTAATCGGCTTGATAGGCAGACTCCGATCCGGAAACCAGCGCAATCTGCGACCATCCACGTTGTTTGGCCCACGCATTGATTCGTTCGGCCGGGGCTTTGGCAATTGCGACAAACGAGGCGTCTTGAGTGATCTGATACCAGGTTCGATCAAACCCATCGACCAGCGACGTACAGGAAGGACAGGGATTGTCCCAGCTCGGACCGTACATGAATGAGTAAAGGAGCAGCGTGTTCTTGTCTTCAAATAGCTTGGAGAATTTCACACTCTTTCCTACTTTCCCATCGTTGGCCCATTGGAAGACGTAGTCCTCTTTTAACTGCCCGCCGGGAGGGAGGTTGCGGCGTCTTTCTGCCACAGATCTTACTTTGTCGACAAGCTCTTGTTCGTCTTTGAGCAATGATTCGCGCGCATCGCGATACTCTCTGCTTTCGTTTGGATACCGTAGTTCACTCATGTTCGTCTCCTCTTTGAAACTAGTATTCGAATGTTCTCTAGATGGCTGCTCGTGACCGATAGCCGAAATTCAAACTGAGACACAACCGAAAGGTGCGTGCGCTCCTTGGATTTGGGTGTGCCGCGAGCGATTGCCGTGGACCGCGTTTCCTTCCAATGAGTTATATCGCCGCCCGTTGCGGGGGGATCCCAAACACCGCCGCGCGAATCCGGCCGATCTCATCGCGCAGTTGCGCCGCCTGCTCGAACTCGAGCTCGCGTGCATGCCGGAACATCTTTTCCTCGAGTTTCTTGATTTTCTGTAGCGCCCGTTCGGGCGCGAGGGTCCGGTAATCGCATTCGGGTTCCTTTACGCTATTGCGGCGCCTCGGCGCGGTTTCCGCGTAACTGACTTCGATGAGCTCAGTCACCGCCTTGGTCACCCCGCGCGGCGTGATGCCGTGGAGAACATTGTAATCCACCTGCCTGCTGCGGCGGCGGGCCATCTCCTCCAGCGCGCGTTCCATCGAGCCGGTTACCTCGTTGGCGTACATGATGGCCCTGCCCGCGAGGTTGCGGGCCGCGCGGCCGACGGTTTGAATCAGCGATCGCTCCGAGCGTAAAAATCCTTCCTTGTCCGCATCCAGGATCGCGACGAGGGAAACCTCCGGGAGATCCAAGCCTTCGCGCAAGAGGTTGATACCCACCAAGACATCGAAGCGCTCCAGGCGCAGATCGCGAATGATTTCGACCCGCTCGACGGTATCGATGTCGGAGTGGAGATAACGCACGCGCACCCCGTGCTCGGAGAGATAATCGGTGAGATCCTCCGCCATGCGCTTGGTGAGCGTCGTCACCAGCACCCGCTCGTGGAGATGAATACGCGCGTTGATTTCGGAGAGTAGATCATCGACCTGGGTCGCTTGCGCCCGGATCTCCACCTCCGGATCGACCAGGCCCGTGGGCCGCACCACCTGCTCGACGATTTGGGCTGAATGCTCCAGCTCATACGGGCCGGGCGTTGCGGAGACGAAGATAGCTTGCGGCGCGAGCCGCACGAACTCCTCGAATTTCAATGGGCGATTATCGAGCGCCGAGGGCAACCGGAACCCGTAGTCCACCAAGTTTTCCTTGCGCGACCGATCGCCTCGGTACATGCCGCCGAGCTGCGGGACCGTGACATGGCTTTCATCGACGACCAGCAAGGCATCGGCGGGCAGATAATCGAAGAGCGTCGGCGGCGGCTCGCCGGGGCGGCGGCCCGAGAGATAACGCGAGTAGTTCTCGATCCCGGCGCAATAGCCAATCTCGATCATCATCTCGAGATCGAAGCGCGTGCGGCTCTCGAGTCGTTGCGCCTCCAGCAGCTTGTTGGCGGCGCGCAATTCCTGCAATCGATCCCTGAGGTCGATCTTGATCGCCTCGACGGCTTCGAGCAGCGTTTGCCGTCCGGTGACATAGTGTGTCTTGGGATACACCGTGAGGCGTGGGACCCGGCGCAGGATCTCGCCCGTGAGCGGGTCGAAAAAGCATAAGCTCTCGATGCTGTCGTCGCCGAGCTCGACCCGCACCGCCTCGCGTTCGGATTCGGCCGGAAAGATATCGATCACATCGCCGCGCACCCGGTAGGCCGCGCGACGCAGTTCCAGGTCATTGCGGGTGTACTGAAGCTCGGCCAAGCGTCTCAGGATCTGGCGTTGGTCCACGGTGCCCCCGCGCACCAGATGCAGCACCATGCCGTGGTAGGCGGACGGATCGCCGAGGCCGTAGATCGCCGATACCGTGGCGACAATGATGGTATCATGGCGCTCGAGCAGGGCTTTCGTCGCCGAGAGGCGCATCTGCTCGATGTGCTCGTTAATCGTCGCATCTTTTTCGATGTACGTATCCGAGGCCGGCACGTAGGCTTCAGGCTGGTAGTAGTCGTAATAGGAGACGAAATATTCGACCGCGTTGTCGGGGAAAAAACCACGCATCTCGGCATAGAGCTGGGCCGCTAAGGTCTTGTTGGGCGCTAGGATCAAGGCCGGCCGCTGGACATGCTCGATCACGTTGGCGATCGTAAAGGTCTTGCCGGAACCGGTGACACCGAGCAAGGTTTGGTAGGCGAGCCCATCATGGAGACCGGCGGTGAGCCCGCGAATAGCCTGGGGCTGATCCCCGGCCGGGCCGAAGTCGCATTTTAGAACGAAGCTCTTTCCCATGGGGATTCTGTTGCGGCGCAAACTCAAGTATATTACACGCCGTTTTGGCTGCAATCGTCATAGCGGCCGAATCCGGCATCCAGAAATCCTTAACCCATTAAAAACTCTGGACTTCGGCGTTCGTCGCGGTGACGACGCGGGGAACGCTTGATCATAACCTTGCAAATAGAGGCTTTCGCTCGTCCGTGAGACTTTCCTATCGCGCCCTCTCGATCAAACCCTCCGCGACCCTTACCGTCGCTGCCCGGGCTACCGCCCTGAAGCAGGCCGGAAAAGACATCATCAGCCTGGCTGCGGGCGAGCCCGACTTCGATACGCCGGACCACATCAAGGCCGCGGCTATCAAGGCGGTGCGGGAGGGGTTTACGAAATACACCGCCGTTGAAGGCACACCGGCCTTAAGGAAGGCTATCAGCGATAAATTTAAACGCGAGAACGCGCTCGACTATCCGCCCAGCCAGATTCTCGTGTCATGTGGATGTAAGCACAGCATTTACAATCTCATGATGGCCGTGCTCAATCCGGGAGATGAAGTGATCCTGCCGGCCCCCTATTGGACCTCCTATCCGGATATGGCGAAGATTGCGGGCGCCGAGACGGTGATCATCAAAACCGGCCTCGACGAGCGCTTTAAGATCAATCCCCAAAAGCTGCGGGCCGCGATCTCATCGAAAACGAGGCTTTTGATCCTCAATAGCCCTTCCAACCCGACCGGGGAATGCTATTCACGCGGCGAGTTGCGGGCGCTCGCAGAGGTGTTGTTGAACCATCCGGAGATCATCATCGCCTCGGACGATATTTACGAACATATTCTTTGGCAAGCGGAGCCGTTCGCGAATATTCTAAACGCTTGCCCGGAGCTGAGCGATCGTACGGTGGTCTTAAATGGAGTCGCCAAGGCCTACGCGATGACGGGATGGCGCATCGGTTATGCCGCCGGACCCAAAGCGGTCATCCAAGCCATGACCGTCCTGCAATCGCAAAGCACCTCGAATCCGACCTCCATTGCCCAGATCGCGGCGCAAGCCGCGCTCGAAGGCGAGCAAGCGATCGTGCGCGAACGCTGCGCCATATTCAAGGAACGCCATGATTTGGTACTGGAGCGGATCAACAAAATACACGGTATCGAGTGCGTCGCGGCCCAAGGCACGTTTTATATCTTTCCGAACGTGCAAGGAGCGATTGGGCGGATGGCGGGCGTCAACAACGATGTCGCGCTCGCCGAGCAGTTATTGGAGCACACGGGTGTCGCCGTCGTTCCGGGGGTCGCTTTCGGCGCGCCGGGCTACTTGCGTTTATCCTTTGCCACCAGCACGGAGAATCTAGTGCAAGCCCTCGATCGTATCGAAGAGTTTTTGGGCGCCAAGTGATCCTATGCAAGGAGACCGCGTGCGATGTCGACGGAATTGAAGCCAGGCGCGGCTTTAGGTCCGGATCACGCTTATCAAACGCACATTCTGCAAGGCGTATCCAGGACCTTCGCCTTAACGATCCCGGCCCTTCCGCCGGAGCTTTGCAGGGTCGTCGGCAACGCCTATCTGCTGTGCCGCGTCGCCGATGTGGTCGAAGACGATAACCAGCTGCGGCCCACGCAACAACGGTACTTCTCGGACCAGTTCGTGAGCGTCGTCGAAGGCACCGAGGCGGCGGAGCGTTTTGCATTGGAGCTTTACCCGTTGTTATCGGCCGCCACGCCGGAACCCGAGCGCGATCTGATCCGAAACACGGTTCGCGTCATCCGCGTTACCCACGGTTTTAACGCCCGCCAACGCCAGGCGCTTGCTCGCTGTGTGCGCATCATGGCCCAAGGAATGGCCGACTATCAACAACGCGAATCGCTCGATGGCCTTCCTGATCTTCCGGCTTTAGATGACTACTGCTACTACGTGGCGGGCGTGGTCGGCGAGATGCTGACCGAGTTGTTTTGCGATTACTCGCCGGAGATCAACACGCAGCGCGAGGATCTCATGCGGCTTGCAGTATCATTCGGTCAAGGGCTCCAGATGACCAATATTCTTAAGGACATTTGGGAGGACAGCAAACGCGGCGCGTGCTGGCTTCCGCGTGATCTCTTCTTGGCGCGCGGCGTTACACTGCGCGATAATATCCCAGGCGCATGCGACGCCGGATTCGGCGATGGGCTCGCGCAACTCATCGGCATCGCCAAGGCGCACCTCGATAATGCCCTGACTTACACCCTTATTATTCCGGGCCATGAACCAGGGATCCGGAAGTTTTGTCTCTGGGCGTTGGGCATGGCGATCTTAAGCTTGCGAAAGCTAAACAAGCACCGCGACTTTAGCGCGGGATCGCAAGTTAAGATTTCCCGCCGCAGCGTTAAACTGACGGTAGGGATATCGAATCTGCTGGTGACTCAAGACAGGTTTCTAAGAGCGCTCATGAATATTCTCACAAGGGCTTTACCAGTCAATAACATTCATGAGAAACTTGATAAATTAAATTACAGCGCGGGTTCTCATACCTCGTAGCAGAAAAACAGTGGCACTAAGGGCAAGATCAAGGCCGGTAACTGCCGACCGGTGCTCGCATCAACGTGCGTCAGGAACGCTCGAAGGCGCGCAAGGAGGCATGGCATAATGAAACGATACCTAGTCACCGAGGCCGAAGCTCGCACCGACGCGGGGTACGAGTTCGGACGCGCCCCGTTAGAGCACGCCGTCAAGAGGGCCCGCACGGGACTCGAGCGCCTCCAGAAGGAAGACGGCCATTGGGTGTTCGAGCTTGAAGCCGACTGCACCATCCCGGCCGAGTATGTCCTCATGATGCATTTCATGGATGAAATCGATAGCGGGTTGGAGCAACGAATGGCTGTGTTTTTGCTCAGTCATCAGGCCGAGCATGGCGGCTGGCCGCTGTACGCGGGCGGCGACTTCGACATCAGTTGCTCGGTGAAGGCCTATTACGCGCTAAAGCTCATTGGCGACTCCCCGGAGGCCGCGCACATGCTGCGGGCCCGTGAGGCCATACTAGCCCACGGGGGCGCCGCCGCGAGCAATGTGTTCACACGCATCACGCTGGCTTTATTCGGCCAAGTGCCCTGGCGGGCCGTGCCGTTCATACCGGCCGAGATCATGTTGCTGCCGCGCTGGTTCCCGTTTCATGTCTCGAAGGTTTCCTATTGGTCTCGCACCGTCATGGTGCCCTTATTCATTCTCTGCAGCCTCAAGCCCAAGGCGAAGAACCCGCGCGCTGTCGGCATCCGCGATCTCTTTGTCACGCCCCCGGAAGAGGAGCAAGATTACTTCCGTATAAAAACGCGATTGGGGCGGGTGTTTCTGCTGCTCGACCGGCTGGGCCGGGCGATCGAGCCCGTGATCCCGAGGGCGGTACGCCGCCATGCAATTCGACGCGCCGAGCGCTGGATCACGGAGCGGCTTAACGGAACCGATGGGCTCGGGGGCATCTTCCCCGCGATGGTGAATGCCTACGAGTCCCTGGTTCTCCTCGGTTATCCCAAAGATCACCCCTACTGCACCGAAGCCAAAGAGGCTTTGAAGAAACTTCTGGTCACCGGCGAGGACTCGATTTATTGCCAGCCTTGCGTCTCGCCCGTGTGGGATACGGCCATCGCGGCCCATGCCGTCTTCGAGGCGAACGGCAAGCGTACGAGCGCTTCTTGCCGCCGCGCCTTGAACTGGCTGCAAGAACGGCAACTCAGCGACGAGCCCGGGGATTGGCGCGAGACTCGCCCGGATCTCAAAGGCGGCGGCTGGGCCTTCCAGTACGCCAATCCCCATTATCCGGATCTGGATGATACCTCGATGATCGGCTGGGCCATGTGCTTGATCGATCCGCAACGTTACAAGTGGTCGACCCATGCCGCGGCCGAATGGATTCACGGGATGCGATCAAAAAACGGCGGCTATGGCTCCTTCGACGCCGACAACACCTGTTACTATTTGAACCACATTCCCTTCGCGGATCACGGCGCCTTGCTCGACCCGCCAACCAGCGACGTCACGGCCCGCTGCATCGCGCTGCTCGTGCTCGCCGGCGAACCGCGCTATAGGACCGCCATTGCCGCTGCGATCGAATACTTAAGGAATGAGCAGGAAGCAGATGGCTCTTGGTTCGGCCGCTGGGGAAGCAACTATATCTATGGCACCTGGTCGGTGCTCAGCGCCTTGCGGATCGCCGGTGAAGATTTCTCGCAACCCTATCTTCGGCGGGCGGTCGAATGGCTCAAGTCGATGCAGCAATCCGACGGCGGCTGGGGAGAAAGCAACGGCAGCTACTTTCCGGCCCGACGCGGCGAATACTATCCGAGCACGGGCTTTCAGACGGCCTGGGCCCTCCTGGGCTTGATGGCGGCCGGCGAGGTAAGCTCCGAGTCAGTGCGCCGGGGGATTGATTACCTAATCACGCGCCAAGGCGCGGATGGTCTCTGGCACGATGAAGGCTTCACGGCGCCCGGTTTTCCGCGCGTGTTCTATTTGAAATACCATGGCTACACCAAGTACTTCCCGCTGTGGGCGATGGCCCAATACCGCAATTTAACGCCAGCCACTCGCGACTGAAGTCTGCCCCGCTCGGGATCGTCACCGCGCTCGCGGCCGAGGCGCGCTGCATCGCGAAGGCGCCGGGCTCCGTTCCCGGACTGACGCGTCTCGGCGATACACTGCTCTATGTCTCGGGGATCGGTCAGGCGCGCGCGCGCCAGGCCGCTGAAACGCTCGTCGCGCAGGGGGCGCGGGCCTTGCTCAGTTGGGGCACGGCCGGTGCGTTGGCGAGCGCGTTACGGTCCGGCGATGTTATCGTTCCCGACACCATCCTGGTGTCAGACGCGCCGTTTCGGGTCGACGCGGCGTGGCGCGCCCGTTTGGCCGCGCGCCTCGCGGAGCACCTCACGGTACACACCGGCGCCATGTTGCATACCACCGAGGTGATCGCTACCCCCGATGAAAAACGCATGTTGTTCGAGCGTACCGGCGCGCTCGCCGTCGATATGGAGAGCGGCGCCGTCGCCCAGGTGGCCCAGGGCGCGAAGATCCCCTTCGCCGTCCTACGCGCCATCGTGGACCCGCAAACGACAGTGATCCCGGCCGCGGCATTAGCCGCCATCGACGAGCTCGGACGCCCAAGGATAGCGAGCCTGCTCTCGGCCCTGGCACGCGAGCCGCGCGATGTCCTCGCATTAGTGCGGCTATCGGCGTGCTTTCGCGCCGCGCTCGCCTCGCTCAAACGCGCCGCTGAATTTGCCGGTTCCGATCTGTGCGCTTCGCTTTCCCCGACGGAACGAACGTGTTCTTAGAATCTATAAGACTTTTGAACGCCCATTTTCCTTGGAAGGAAAAGTACAGCTTCACCTGTGGGCTGTCAAAGGCGCGAAATTGCGGTCCAGAATCGGGTTTTCAGTCAACGCTGAGACTTACCCCATGCTTCGGTTGGTTTGTCTCCCTCCGTTGCCGCGTGTGTCTGCTGCTTCGTTGAACTTCGGTCCCGCCTGCCCAGACATGATCGGTGGTCGGCAATTCAACATAATACCCGGGATTATGCGCAGCACTCCCCGTGCTCGCGCCGCGCCGCGCCGCTCCCACCGTTTGGCCGATGGCTGTAATCGAAGGTGACAATCGATGAATTTGGGTTAGTTAGTTCTCGGGGGCGCAACAATCCACTTGTGGGAACGGACCATTGCATTGGCAAAGCGGTCCTTCTTTTTTCCGAGAACGAGACCGTGCGCCGGGTCATTGGGCGGGTCCGTAGCTTTGATGATAGGATGGCCAAACTTACGGACGTCCCCAGCGACGATGGACGTAAGGAAGTTGTTGGGGTAACCCTTAAGAGCATCTTCCGGCGGGCGCCCCTGCGCTACCATGAGACACTCAATATTGACCGACATCTCTTCGTTCTTGAAAACGCTTGAGGACAGACGGCTTGCGCCGTCTTCACACGTTATTAACTGATGCGGCGGTACGCGGCGGAATAGGCGGTCGGTATTGGGGATTGACAGGTCGTCTTCTAGCCCGCATTTCTCACCAATGTGTCGATACATGAGCTAAAGGCATTGATGAGGACATCAGAAAAGAAGACCGCTTGAATTAGCCGCTGCGGTCGAGACGCCAACAGGACAAATCGAGTAA
>JALZJW010000136.1 GCA_030859565.1 Pseudomonadota bacterium | reverse complement strand
ACGCTGAAGCTTCTCTCCTTCGAGCCGACTGGGGCCATCGTCGCGGCCCCGACTTGCAGCCTGCCCGAGGTGATCGGCGGGGAACGCAACTGGGACTACCGTTACACCTGGATCCGGCGACGCCGCGTTCACGCTATACGGCCTGCTGCGCATCGGTTTCACCGAGGAGGCGGTCCGCTTCGGGGACTGGGTGAAGGACCGCTGGCAAGACGTCGACGGCACTGAGACCGGCCCCTTGCAGCTCATGTACGGCATCGACGGCAGGGCCGAACTTCCGGAGGAGACGCTCGACCACCTGGAGGGCTACGGCGGCTCCCGTCCGGTACGGATCGGCAATGGGGCGCACAGGCAGCTGCAACTCGACATCTACGGCGAGTTGATGGATGCGGCCTACCTCCACAACAAATATGTCGAACCCATCAGCTACGACGGTTGGACTCGCCTGCGGCGGCTGGTGGACTGGCTGTGCGACAATTGGAAACGGGAGGACGAGGGTATCTGGGAAGTGCGCAGCGGCCGGCAGCACTTTGTGTATTCAAAGGTCATGTCTTGGGTAGCCTTGGACCGCAGCCTACGGCTGGCCGACAAGCGCTCGTTCCCGGCGGACCGGGCGCGCTGGCTGAAGGTCCGCGATGAGATCTACGAGGAAGTCATGGCCAAAGGATGGAACCCGCGCCGTCAAGCGTTTGTTCAGGCCTACGGCTCCGACGCCCTCGATTCATCCAGTCTCCTGATGCCGCTGGTGTTCTTCATGGCCCCGAATGACCCGCGCATGCTCCGGACCATTGACGCGATCCGCCGGCCCTTGGCCGTGGGGGGTCTGGCCGCGGATGGTCTAGTCTACCGTTACCATTTCCCCGCCGCCCCCGACGGCTTATCGGGCCGCGAGGGCACCTTCAACATGTGCTCCTTCTGGCTGGTGGAAGCGCTGACCCGCGCCGGCCGCACCGATCCGGCACGGCTCGAGGACGCACGGCTGCTCTTCGAGCAGATGCTGGGTTATGCCAACCACCTCGGTCTGTACGCCGAGCAGACCGGCGACAGCGGCGAGGCCCTCGGTAACTTCCCGCAGGCGTTCACCCACCTGGCGCTGATCAGCGCCGCCTTCAACCTGGACCGAACGCTCGGCTCACGGTGAGTCGACGGATGATCGAGGCGCAAGGGCGTTGAGCGACTTAGATGACGATTGCCTCCGATCTCTTACAACGACATATCCAGACACTCGTCGAGGACAACGCGCAATGGCAGACGCTGATCGCCGATGATCTTTTGTGGGAACTCCCTTACGCGCCCGCCATCGGGCATCCGGCGCGGCTATCAGGGTGATGTCTAACGGAACCTGCGCTCATCTTCCCGCGATCACGACGGTCAAACATGCCCAACGGCGCGAGTGCGCTGAATGCGTGGAGATCGGCGCGCGATCATCCATTCCCCTTATTGCGGTGTGGTCAATCAATGTCGTGCAGCGTTCCACCAATCACTGGATGCCTGATCCGGCGTCCCATTTCCAATTACGAATGTCCGGCATGTCTTCGCCGTATCGTTCGATGTAGGCCTTGTGATCCAGCAGCCTGTCGCGAAGATACTGTTTGGCATGGGCGGCGCGCGAGCCGAGGCTTGGCACCCGGTCGATCACATCGCCGGCCAGGTGGAAGCGATCCAGGTCATTCAGCACCACCATGTCGAAAGGCGTCGTGGTCGTGCCTTCCTCCTTGAATCCGCGCACGTGCATCTGCGGGTGATTGGTCCTGCGATACGTCAGGCGATGAATCACCCAGGGATAGCCGTGGAAGGCGAAGATGATGGGCTTGTCGCGGGTGAACAGAACATCGAAG
This sequence comes from Pseudomonadota bacterium, assembly GCA_030859565.1. Classification (NCBI taxonomy): domain Bacteria; kingdom Pseudomonadati; phylum Pseudomonadota; species Pseudomonadota bacterium. The sequence goes on along the minus strand of JALZJW010000136.1, from coordinate 8,257 downwards.
TCCCTGTCGCTCAGCCCGTGCGGATGCTCGCTCTTTGGCTGCAGGGTCATCAGATCGACCACATTGATGACGCGTATCTTCAGCTCCGGAAAGTGCCGCCGCAGGATCTGCACCGCACCCAGCGTCTCGAGCGTCGGTATATCGCCGCAGCAGGCCATCACCACATCGGGATCCGCACCCTCATCGTTGCTGGCCCATTTCCAGATCCCGACCCCGGCCGTGCAGTGCCTGACGGCGGCATCCATATCCAGCCATTGCAGCGCGGGCTGCTTTCCCGCGACGATGACGTTGACGTAGTTGCGGCTGCGCAGGCAATGATCCGTCACCGACAACAGGGTATTCGCATCGGGTGGCAGATACACGCGGACGACGTCGGCTTTCTTGTTCATGACAACGTCGATGAAGCCGGGGTCCTGGTGGCTGAAGCCATTGTGGTCCTGCCGCCAGACGTGCGAGGAGAGCAAGTAGTTCAGGGAGGCAATCGGCCGCCGCCAAGGGATGTCGCCCGCCACATCGAGCCACTTGGCGTGCTGGTTGAACATCGAATCGACGATGTGGATAAACGCTTCGTAGCATGAGAAGAAGCCGTGCCGGCCGGTCAACAGGTAACCCTCAAGCCAGCCTTCGCACTGGTGCTCGCTCAACATCTCCATCACCCGGCCATCGGGTGCGACGTGGTCGTCGCCGGGAATGATTTCCGCGGTCGAGCAGCGGTTGGTCACCTCGAGCACGGCGCCCCAGCGGTTGGACGTGGTTTCGTCGGGGCTGAAGATCCGGAAGTTGCGTGCGCCGGCGTTGAGCCGCAGCACGTCGCGCATGAACTGACCCTGCACGCGCGTGGATTCGGCCTCCGTGACGCCGGGCTCTGCGACCTTCAGCGCATGGTCGCGAAAGTCCGGCATTTTCAGATCGCGCAGCAGCAGCCCGCCGTTCGCATGCGGGTTCGCGCCCATCCGCCGTTCGCCCTTCGGCGCCAGCGCAGCAAGCTCCGGAATGAGCCTGCCGTTCGTGTCGAACAGCTCTTCCGGGCAGTAGCCCTTCAGCCACTCTTCGAGGATCTTTAGGTGCTCGGGCTGCGTCGCGAGCTGTGCAACCGGCACCTGGTGCGCGCGAAACGTTCCTTCGATCGGTTTGCCGTCGGCCGCTTCCGGGCCCGTCCAGCCCTTCGGGGAGCGCAGGATGATCATGGGCCAGCGCGGTCGCTCCCGGAATCCGTGCTTCCGCGCGTCGCCCTGGATGTCCCGGATCTCGGCCACGATCGCGTCGAGTGTGGCGGCCATCGACTGATGCATTTCCGCCGGGTCGTCGCCCTCGACGAAATACGGGGTGTAACCGTAGCCGCGGAATAGCGCCTCGAGCTCATCGCGCGAAATGCGCGCCAGTAGCGTTGGGCCGGCAATCTTGTAGCCGTTCAAATGCAGGATGGGCAGCACCGCGCCATCGTGGGCCGGGTTGAGGAACTTGTTCGAATGCCAGCTCGTGGCCAAGGGGCCGGTTTCCGCCTCGCCATCGCCCACGACGCAGGCCACCAGCAGGTCGGGATTGTCGAATGCCGCGCCGTACGCATGCGCGAGCGAATAACCGAGCTCACCGCCTTCATTGATGGAGCCCGGTGTCTCTGGCGCCGTGTGGCTGGGAATGCCGCCGGGAAACGAAAACTGCGTGAACAGCTTTTTCATTCCCGCTTCGTCCTGCGGGACGTCTGGGTACAGCTCGCTGTAGGTCCCCTCCAGATAGGTGTTGGCCACCAGACCCGGTCCGCCGTGGCCGGGCCCGGTGACATAGATCATGTTGAGGTCATACTGCGTGATGATCCGGTTGAGGTGCACATAAAGGAAGTTCAATCCCGGCGTGGTACCCCAGTGCCCCAGCAGCCGCGGCTTCACATGTTCGAGCTTCAGCGGATCCTTCAGCAGCGGGTTGTCGTAGAGGTAAATCTGGCCGACCGACAGATAGTTGGCGGCCCGCCAATAGGCGTTCATCTTCCGCAGCAGATCGCCGTCGAGGGGTTGTTGCGTCAGCTCAGTCTTTCTCGTGTTCATGGTCCAATTTCCTTTCCCGTTCAATCATGAGACCCAAAACGCGGCAGACGATTTGAGCGATCATCCATTCCTCGTCGGTGCGCATGACGCGCACGGCAACCCGGCCCCGTTCCGCGGAAATGACGGCTGCGCCGGCGGCGTTGCGCTTTTCATCGAGCGCGATCCCAAGAAAGCCCAGCCTCTCGCAGATCCGCGCGCGCACCACCGGCGCGCTTTCTCCGATGCCCCCGGCGAACACCAGGGTGTCCAGGCCACCCAATGCCGCGGCAAATGCGCCGATCCATTTCCCGACCTGATAGCAGAACAGCGCGACCGCCTCGGCGGCGCGCGGATCCTCGGACTCACGCTCGAGCAGGTCGCCCATGTCGGAGCTGGTTTCCGATATCCCGAGCAGCCCGGACTGGAAATTAACCATGTCGTCGAACTGCTTCGCATCCATGCCCTCGGTGTGCGCCAGATAGCCGACCAGGCCGGGATCGAGATCGCCCGAGCGCGTGCTCATCGGTATCCCGGCCGTCGGCGTGAATGCCATGCTGGTGTCGACGGGTTTGCCCTCATGCACGGCGGCCAGACTTGCGCCGTTGCCGAGGTGCGCGAGCACGACGCGGCCGCGCGCCGCGTGCGCTCCCGCGACGCGGGCGAGCTCCTGCATCAGGAACGCATAAGACAAGCCGTGGAAACCGTAGCGGCGCACACCCAGCGCCTCGTAGCGGCGCGGGATCGGCAACAGCCGCGCCACGCGCGGCAAGTCGCGGTGAAATGCCGTGTCGAAGCAGGCCACTTGCGGCAGATCCGGAAACCGGCGATGAAATGCTTCGATCAGCAGGATCTCGGCCGGGAGATGCTGCGGATCGAAAGAACTGATCCGATGAAGCTCTTTGACCATCTCTCGCGTCACGCGCTGCGGTTCGCCGTAGGTCGGCCCGCCATGCACCACGCGATGCCCCACCGCGGCCAAGCTGTTCCCTCCGATGCGCTCCTCCAGCCAATCGAGCAGCAATCCCACGGCCGCCGCGTGGTCCGGCGCCGCAACCGGACGTGAGGCGTTTTTGGCCGGCTCCGAGCCCTTCACTGTAAGCGCGGCTTCGGGCAAGCCGATGCGCTCGATCCGGCCCTCCAGGATTCGCCGCAGCGAGTCGCGGATCTCGAACAGCGCGAACTTGATGCTCGACGAGCCGCCGTTGATGGTCAGGATGCGTGCGGCTGGAATCACGTGTGTCTGGTAGCCTGCTCTGCGCCGATCAGATGCATCTTTCGCAACGTTAATTCGCCGAATGGCAGCATGCGACATGCCCAAATGGGATGATCAGAAAAATACAAAAACTACACAACCTTACCATAACATCCACCCTCCTGATCGTCAGCGATCCGAGGGTATAAATTCTTTCACCGTGACTTCTTTGCATTTGGCAAAGAAGTTTTGTCTGCTATTTGGTTGCGGCCAGAGGCCGCGCTAGGAAAAATAAGCAACCTTTTTTCGACAAGAAAAGTACTGCTGGGCTAGGGAGTTGTCAAAGACGCGAGTACTCGGCCCGAAAAGTCCCCGCTTCCCCGATTCTAGACCCCGACTCTAGCCCGAGAACTCGCGTGTTGCATAAGGCCAAACACATAAGGTCGCGAACGGCGGACTGGTCATCGGTTTGCGATGCTTGCTGATAAGATCTCTCAACTCTCAAACTGCTCTCCCTTAGTCCGGAATGTATGTGACATTCGACGCCTATCAATATTCCTACGTTATTGATTCATAATAGTCGTATAGTGTTTCTTATGTCACAATTCCAAAGCCATAACCGTATGATTTATATAGTTATAGTACGAGAACGAGCATCTGTCTTCGAACCAGGGGGTCGGCGGTTCGAATCCGTCCGGGCGCGCCATTAGTTCTTTCGTAATATCAAGTAATTATGACGGCTTTATTTACCCTGTCTTACGCTTCAACAGCAACAGTGCGGGACTTTTGCGGAACTTCTGTCTATGCACTTTGTTTGCGGCGTCGATCAGATTCTTGAGTTCTACCGCCGAGTAGTGGGTGGTGATTCGTCCAGATCGATGCCCTACTGGCCTGGCGGGGCGAGGCCTAACGGACGGTCTATATCGTGCAGATGGGGCCTGACCTCTGGGTCGTTCATGCCTTTCAGAAGAAATCGACCAAAGGCATCAAGACCACCGAAACATGAGATTGAACTGATCCGCGAGCGGATCAAACGGCTGAAGGAGATGCTCACATGACTGAGAAACTGGAACTTGTCAGAGGCAGCGGCAATGTCTTCCGCGATCTGGGCCATCCCAGGGCCGATGTGGAACAGCTCAAATCCATCCTGGCCACCGAGATCATAGGCGTGCTCGATGACCGCAAACTGTCCGTGCGCAAGGCCGAGAGCGTCACCGGAATCAATGCCAGCGAGTTTTCGCGCATCCGCAACGTTCAGCTTGGCCGCTTTACGGTCGACCGGCTCATGACCATTTTGAACCACCTCAACCGCCGCGTTGACGTGCGGGTCACCACCCGGCCCTATGGAGCGGGTGAAGCCGCTCCCGTTCTTGGCGCAGAGTGAAAGTATGGGAGGCAAATATAAAGGCGATGAAACGCAACCCCGCGACAGGATCTTCTCTGGACGATTTTCTTAAGCAGGACGGACAGCTTCAGGAAGCCACCGAAACCGCGCTCAAGCGTGTTCTGACCCGGCAGCAACGCGATGAGCTGCGCCGCGATATTCAGCGCGGCTTGGATGACAGCGAAGCCGGACGGGTAAGAAACCATGATCCTGAGCGGATTATCCAGAAAGGGATTAGAAAGTTAGGTGGGGTAGCTCCATGACCCGGTCCTACCGAATCTGGGTGACTCCTAACCAACCTACTTCGGCTTTGGCTTCAGGTTGAGACTGATCGCATTGCAGGCGCAGCGCAGAGACTCGGGAGATCCACGCGGCGTAACGTACACCCAGGATTCACAGGTTTCACAACTAAAGCATCCGAGAAGCTCCTTGAACGCAGCGACAACCGGCTCGAAATCCTTCTTTCCGAAGTTGGCCCACTCGTTGTAGTGAACAGCCTTGTTGACTGCCCACTGCTCGACGCTCATTGCGGCGTTAGAAGTGGATAGCAAAGTCTTCCGCTTCCCCGCAGCTTCCTTGTCAGCATCCTTTCCCCATGACTGCGCTACATCCGCAGCCTTGCCACAGAGATCTTTCATACGTTTCAAAACACTAGGGAGGAGATCGCCAAGTTCGTAATTGCCATCTGCGCGAAACTGAGGAGTCGCGCCGAGCTGGTCGGCCAGGTGGCGGGAAACGTACTCAAGATGATGACGGAGTGCGGCGGCGGCGACCTCCATCTTCCCCTTTCCGAGCGCAGCGGCGATCTCGTCCCAAATCTCCTGGTTCGACTCGACCAGTGGGCCGGTGTCGATTGTCCAGCTATGGAAAGCGATGGACGTCTTCGTGGTGACAAGACCGGCCGACTTCATCTGCTCGGCCCACAAGCGATCATGTGTGGTGATAATGAATTGCGTGTCAGGGAAATGCGTCTTCAATAGCTTGCAGAACTGATAGCGGTGTCCCGCATCGACGGACATAACCACATCGTCTAGGAGCGCGAATGTAAACCGATCTCCGAAGAGCCGCTTCATGAGCGCGAGATAAAGGCAGACGCCCATACCGTCCTGATGGCCCTCGCTATGGTAAGCACCAGGCGGAAACAGGCCGCGTTCGTAGAAGTTGACATCGAAATCGAGCTTGCCTTCGCTCGGGGTGAGCTTCGCGGTGAACTTGGCCTCGTCCTCTTCGTTGATCGCACGATAAAACGTGCTGAAGTCTTGCTGTACCTCGTCGTAGAGTGTGTTTAGCTCATCCTCCAGCACGCTGCAGTAGATATCGTAGGCAGCCTTCGCGGACGTCGATGCGACCTCCGCGGCTTTGTTCTTTCTCATGGCCTCCCGGTAGTCGCCGAGGCGAACCTGTGCAGTCGTAAGGAACGTCTGCGCATCGAGAGTGGCCGTTTGGTCAGCTTTTGCATTTAGCTTATCAGTAAGACCATTCAGGCTTTTCGGAAGTGCCCTTGGCATTTCTAGCCAGCTGCCTGTAAGACGATCTTTCAGGCCTGTAATCCCCTTCACGGTCGTCAGTTTCGCCTGCAGTTCTTCTAGATCGGTCTTCCAGCCGGTTAGAAGCTGCGCGGTTCCGCCTTCCCTCTGCCCTTCTGCGACCTTCTGGACCAGTCCTATAAGGCCCACCACTCGTATCGCCTCCTGTGCCAGCGCCGTACCGTTGTTCAGCAGCGCCTGCTGAAGCTTCCGGGCTTCCTCCGATTTCGCCAACTTCGCTTTCAGGTGGTCGCGGAGATGCTGCTCGTCCTTCCACGGTGTGTCGCAGAGGGGACACTCGGGGCCGTCGACGAGATCAAGCCCTTTCTCGATGAACGACCGTCGCTGCAAGGCGGCGAGCAGGGCGGGATCAGCCTCAAGCTTCGCGAGGTCAGATACGATTGCGGCCGCTTCTGTTTTTGCGAGATCGGGGCATCCCTTCGCTGCATCGGAAAGCGCCTTGAGATCGCGGAGGGCTGATTGCTTGTTGAAATCGGGCGTCTTGGCGGCAGCGGAAAGTCCGGCGTCGAGCTTTGTATCTGCCGTCAGCTCCGCTATTTCTGGCAGACCAAGCAGTTTCCGCCGCTTGTTAACGGCCTCCAATACATCCTCCGCGCGTAGCGTCGCGATGATCTGAAGGTGCAGTTGCAGGGCATCCCGGCCGGACTGCACCTGCGCAGTAGCGGTCTTGTGCGCACTCTGAAGCTTATTCTGGGCGGTGTTGAACGCGCTCCGGGTCTGCCCAATCTCATCGAGCTTGAGGATGGTTTGAATCTCTTCCGAGCGCTTGGTCGGCTCGACGAGGATAAAGCGGAGAATCTCGCGACGCGAAAGCGTAATTTCCGGATGGTCGGCGATTTCCGCGAGAGCAGCCTTCACGTCATCGTCAGGGGGCTCGATCTTGGGCTTTTTCGGAGACGAGACCTTCCGGGTGATCGTCACCGATTTGCCGAGCTCAGTAAGGAAGACCTGAAGCTCGACAAAGGCCGCATCGGGAAACTTAGTCTTGTCGACGTGAGGGCCATGCTCCGAAACAGAGAGGCCCTTGGTCCCTCTTCCGGTGAGTCGTCCAATTTGTCCGGTTAGACCGAATTCGATCGCGTCGATGACGCCGCTTTTTCCGGACCCATTCGGGCCAGAAATCGCGAACTTCTCCTTTCGGAAATCAATATCGAGCTTCCGAATGCCTCTCACTTCTTCGATATGGGCGGTTTCGAGCTTGATCACTTGAGATCACCGCCAGCAGGAAGCGAGAAAACCTTCACGAGGTCCTCAGCCTTCAACTTCTTACTGTCGGCGAGCAAGCTTCGGAGCTGGTCAATTTTCTCGGCGTCCACATCCTTGGATTCTGCGAGCTTCGTAAGGAACTTTTGGGCTATCTGTTGCTGAAGCGTCGCCATATGGACTTCCAGGATATTTTGCATTGTCTATCAATGTTCACGGGCTGTGTTCCGGTGTCACGTTGTGAAACGGCCACAGACACGCGGCGTGACGGTGCTGCTTCTGGCCAGGAATGCTGCCGGGGATTGGCTCGCCAAAGAGGTCCATCGTCACGCGATGCGGACAGGAAACAAGATCGTATAGCATCGCTGCAGTAACAGGCACAGTCATTGCCGTCTCTTTCTCCCGTCACCTTGCTTCTTGCATCTCGTTATCAGACTCGGAGTGTTTCCGCAGAATCCCCAGTACCTCTTTGGGGTGCAGAACCACATCATATCTCCACGACCCGAACCCTCCGTGCGCGTTAACAGCCTTCACCCATTCATCGAGAAATCGCCGCTTGGTTTGATCCTGCTCGGTGTCTTGGCCCTTAGTCTCCAGCACGAGGGTGTTGCCTGACGCCAGCCGGATGATGAAATCCGGGCGGTACTTCCGCACCACGCCCCTGTAGATGTAAAGTACCTCGAACCCGAGGTGATCGTTCTTCACCCAGGCCGCGACTTCCGGATTGCGGTCAAGCTCGAAGGCTTCCGAAGCCGCCCAGGTGCTATCAAGAACGCAGAAATTAATATGCGAGCGCTTAGCCCGGATTTCTCACCGATAGCCAAGAAAAAGGCCGTATCTCGTGGCATAATATGTGTTCGATCAGCATGTTATGCACAATGACGAGGACGGCTTTATGGAAACACAGTGT
>JALZJW010000135.1 GCA_030859565.1 Pseudomonadota bacterium | reverse complement strand
GACATTTTGTCCAACGGTATCGTGTTCGCCATGATGCCTCCTCATGTGTGTTGCTACTATTTGATTGACTAGATTACTCCGGGCCGAGCCGACCGGTATACGTTTCGATCATTTTACTGAACTCGGCTTCGACTTTCGCTTCGAAGTCGGCCTCGATCTGATAGACCTCGGTAAACTCGCCAAAAGCCCAGCGGCCATGTGTCCCGAGATGATTGACGCCAGGCACCCAGTAAGTGTCCATGGTAGATTTTTTCTCTTTGGCGTCCTCGCGCCGGTAGCCCTTGATCTCGACGATGAGGTGCAGGAGATCATCGGCGCCGTAGCCGTCATCCACCAGTGCGATGAAGTCGGGCAGATACTTGCGCGTCTCCGAGCCGTAGCGATAGGGTACCTCAAGACCAAGGTTGTGGTTCTTGACGTAGGCCCGCACGCGCGGGTGCGCCTCCGCTACGCGGCAGAACTCGGCTTCCCAATCGCTGTCGAGAACGACCCAGTTGATGTGGCACCGGCGGGCGTCCGTTTCCCAGCGGAGGGTCTTCGAGGTGTTGAAACGGACATGAGCGGTGGAGCCGGTAGGGTTATAGGGATCGAGCACGGCCTTGATCGGGCGCTCTCCCACAAACTTGCGCGTGATGCCCGTGGTAATACGGTTACAAGCTATGTCGGCCAGCTCCTGGTACATGAGCAGCGCGGGATAGGTGACACGAGGCAGCCGTCGAGCCATTGCTTGGTGATGCGCTTCAACTGGCCAAAGAGGTGGAGCTTAGGCGCTTCCCCAGGGTCGCGCCATTTGGTGTAAAGCAGTCGCTGGGTCACGTGAAAAAGCAGCGTGGAAGGCCGCATGTCTCCCAGGTGCTCCAGACTGAGATCGACCGACTCGCCGATGATGCCTGCGTTTTTGGTGATGGACGGGCCCACCAGATCGGGGGTTAGCTCCAGGACGGAGTCGTCGTTGAACTCGGCGGTGAGCCGTTCCTCGGGTAGTTCGACGCGATAACCTTCGACGCGCGGGAAGCGGATTTCGAGCGCATCGCGCTCGGGCCGCATAGCCTTGACTTGGATGGTCTCCCGCGGCGGCTGTGGCGGCGCGACCACCGGCTTGGCGGTGAAGTCGAAGGGGATCCCCAACGCGTCGGCATATTCCACATTGAAGAGACCGTCTTCATTTAGGTCGTAAGACTGGCGGCGGAGCGCCCGTCCGATGACCTGCTCGCACAAGAGCTGGGTACCGAAGGCGCGGACGCCGAGCACATGGGTGACGGTATTGGCATCCCAGCCCTCGGTGAGCATCGAGACGGAAACGACGCAGCGGATCGATCCACCCAATTGGCCGTACTTACCGACGGTATTCATCACTTCGCGGAGCAGTGTCACATCATCGAGTTCTTTCCCCTTTTGCACTTCGTCGGCGAGTTGGCCGCCACGTTCGAGGATCTCGCGGCGGAAGCGCTCGATCTCATCGGCGGCCATGCCGCGGAAATTGTCATCAAGCCCTTCACCGGATTCGAGCTGCTCACTGTCGATGAGCAACGTGTTCGGCCGCGGGAGCGGGTTGCCGTGCTCGTCGAAGTTGCGGAAAAGCGCGAGGCGCCCATTTACCAGGGTGCTAGAGCCGTCATCATTCTGCCGGTGAAAGCCGGAGATGAAGTCGTATACCAGCTTGGAGGTGGAGGTGTTGTTGCAGACCACGATAAAACAGGGGGGTACGCGGATCCCAGCGTCTTCCCACAGTTTGTAGGTCTCCTCGTAATGCCCGTAAAGCGCCTGAAGGGCCGTTTGCAGACGAGTCGGCAGGGCGAGTGGATCCAGCACTTCCGCCTTTCCGCGACCTTTCTTGGGCATGTCCTTGCGGATGTTCTCCCAGAGATTACGGAACATGGGCATCTCATCGCCGGGGATGTTTTGTGCGACGGGGACGCGCGGCAATTTCACGATGCCGCACTCGATGGCGTCCATCAGCGAGAAATCGTTCATCGTCCACGGGAACAACGTGCCCTCCGCATAGCCTGAACCGCGCAGAAAGAACGGCGTTGCGGACAAGTCGATCACGCGTGCCACGCCGAGTTTGCGGTTGACGGCCTCAAGGCCGGAGATCCAGAGTCGGGCGGCTTCATTATTCTTCTCGGCCTCCTTCTTGTCATCGCCTTTCAAGTCGTCCTTCATCCAATCCCGGCTTCTCTCGATAACAGTGATGGGCCTCATCGTTCAGCACGAGAATGTTTTTCATGCCCATCAGGTCGGGCATCACTCGCTGCAACATCTGGCCCTCGGTTTCGAGGGTGTTCAGCTCTTCGCCTCGCCCTTGGGCAGCGAGCGTCCGCCCTTGGAGAGATCGATCCGCTCGCGAAGCTTGAAAGCGTGATAGTTGGTGATCACGATCTTGGCACGGTTCACGTCGTTCAGCAGGTCGCCCGGAATCAGTTCACGGCTCTGGTAGTAGCTGTCCGGGTCATTCGGTTGCAGGACTCGCAGGCGATCCTTGATCGTGAGGCCCGGCGCAACGACAAGAAAGCCACGGGTGAAGCGTTTGCTCTGCGGTCGCCGCACCGCGTTGATGGTTTGCCAGGCGATGAGCATCGCCATGACGGTGGTCTTGCCTGCACCGGTGGCCAACTTCAGCGCGAAGCGCTTGAGCTCCGGGTTGGCGTCGTTGTTGGCATTGGCCAGGTGTTCAAGAAAACCCTCGCCCACCTTGCCCGCCTGTGGTGCGACTTCAGTCAGCCAGATGGCAGTCTCAACCGCCTCGACCTGACAAAAGAACGGACGGATGCTGCTGTATGTGTGGTGCCGCCAGTGCTGAAGCAGTCGCGCTGTCTCTGAGGTTACGCGCCAGTCGTTGGGCTTCGGCAAGCGTCGCCACTGGTCCACCTGCTGGCGAACTGAATTGATGATGGCTGTGTGGTCGTATTGCTGTTCCGCCGTGGAGATTCCTTTGCCTTCGTCGAACAACAGTGATCCCTGTTCAGCGGAACCTTTGCGTTTCCTAGGCTTCGGAATCGGCGTGATGAACTCGGCGCGGCGGCGGCGCTCGATGATCTGCTGGGTCGGTTGGCCCTGCTCATCGAGCTCCCAGTGCCGCGCAGGGTACTCGTAAGGAGAATTTAGGATAGGTCTTTCGAAGAACTGATTATCCATCTTGTGCCTATTTCCTAATGGGCTCGATTACTAGACCAGCTGAGGTTGGCGTTGCCTGCGGGCGACGTGCGGTTAGACCTGCGCTTGTCGTCCTTCAGCCGCTCGCCGCGCCAGTCGCTGTCGTTGAAGCGCGAGCCGACCAGCACGTGGTCGGCCCCGATCGTAAAATGGCGGTCGCGGTGCTTGGGCAGGATTCTATTATAGAACAAATGGTTGTGCTACTGTTCTGCAAATAAGCTTATCTGTGAATCTGGATGCTCTACAAGGATGAGCAATTAGCCATGGATGCCATCGATCAACTCCAACAGGCGGTATCGGCATGGGATAGGCTCTGATGAGCAAAGCCACGGCAACCGTCCAAGAACTGGTCGGAATGATTGAGCCTGGTGAACTCCGCCCGCCTGAGATGCAAGATCAATAGGTATGGCGTTCCGCACGGCTACGCCACTTAATCGGATTCACATGCTGAGGATATCCCTCCGGTGCGATCCTGATTTGGGAGACTGACGAGGCAGTGCCACTGCCCCGCATTTCTTTCTCCATCGATATTTGCTAAATTCCTCTTATCAGTTCAGTCATTGAACTGATTCCGTGAAACCTTATGAGGTAGCTTAATCGCTACCTCAAAGGTAGTGGTTAGGCGGCCTCCTATTTATTTTGGATGTATGCCATGCAAGTACAACAGTTGTACGAAGAAATCACAGCGCGGATCATAGAAGGGCTAGAGGAAGGTGTGAAACCGTGGCAACCATCACCCCTGAGCAGACGGCCGAGTTGCGCCGGTTGATCAAAGAGACCGGCGCCAGTGAGTCGCGCTTTTGCGCGTACGTGAAAGTTAGGGATCTCGCCGAACTTCCCCGCTCCAAGGTTCGAGGCGGCCATAGCCGCGCTCGACAGGAAAGGGAGTCAACCAACAGCAAGGAGCTAGCATCATGAAAAAGCAATTACTCGCCATCATCATCGCTTTCGAGCAGCCGCGCTTTGGCCCGCAGATCTGGATTCCGTCGAGGTATTAGACGTTATGAAAGATGATTGCTGGCCATGGAAGGCAGGGTTGACCACGGCGGGTTATGGGTACGTCCGTGTCCGCGGGCGGGCGGTGCATGCACACCGATTAGTTTGGGAAAAATGGTATGGCCCAATCCCTGACGGCCTTTGCGTACTCCACCATTGTGATGTAAGGGCCTGTGTAAATCCGTGGCATCTCTGGCTCGGGACGAAATCTGGCAACGCAAGGGACCGGGACACCAAAGGACGGCAAGCTCGTGGTGACGCAAACGGCGCGCGGAAACATCCTGAACGATTAGCTAGACGGCCCGAGCAGATGAAGCAGCTCAAAGCGTTACTGAAAGGCCGCGGATGCGACATATAACCCCCAGAAACCTCCGCCGCGCAAGCGCCGCCGCCCGATCCCGCCGGTGAAAATTCGAGCGGCGCGGTAGACCCTTAATAGCCGTCGCGTTTTGGCGCTTACCCACAGAGTTATGAAGCGGATCTGTGGATATCCGGCCGGCGGGCTTTTAACGAATGTATAAGGTATTAGTCAGGAACAATAAAACCGGCGAAGAACGAGAAGTTTCGTGTGAGTTCGACTGGGACGAGACCAACGAGTTTATATGGACCGAGGGAAACTACGCCTGCGAATGTAACCGGGCGCTGTTCATTGCTCGCGCCGGAGGCGAGGACGAGCTTGAAGAAGCGCCAGAGGATCATCGGTAGTATCCGGCGCGATTGCGTGGACCACATGATCGTTTTCAACGAGCGCCACCTGAAACGGATCCTCACGATCTACTTCGAGTATTACCATCGGTGGAGGACTCACCTCGGTCTAGAGATGGACACACCTCAGGGACGGAATGTTCAGACTCCTGATCAAGGCAAGGTCACAGAAGTGCCCGATCTCGGTGGTCTACACCATCATTATCTAAGACTTGCAGCGTGAGATCGGGACGTGAAGATTAACGTCTGATTGGCGCATACGAGTTTTCAGGAAGGACAGGCAGCCGCTGGCGCGCCGTTCAAAACTTCCGCAAACCACGCTGATCAGCGCCAGCTCCAGGCCCCAGGCTCCGTTGACGATGAGGCCGCCGACAATGAGCTTAGGATCAACCGCCAGCGCCTTCAGCGGGAATACGACTAGGAAGGCAACCGCGGTCGGAGCTACGGCGCCAAGAATCAGCGCGCGCAGCCAGTGCTGAACTCCGCCCGCTCTGCGGATCAGCGGCCACAAGGCTATGCCCCACAGCCCGCCGAAGAACGCCAGCGAGATGACTTGAGGCACGCCGAAAGGATGGGTCGCCGCCATCGAGAAGGGGGCACGCGGAAACGCGCCGAGCACATAAAACAGCGCGATGACGCCTTGATGGAACACCAGGGTCGAAATGAAACCGCGGCGATGAATGCCTTGATGTGGGTCATCATTCTTCCTCATTATCGGGATTTATTGATCCAGTCTAATACGGCTTTGCTGATCTTCGCAGGCCACTCACGCTGCAGGAAATGGCCGCAGGCTTCGATCTCCTGATATTCGTACCGACCTAGGACTACCGCAGATTGGTACACCAGCTCTGTCAACCTGAACGAAGTGATCCGCTGTTCGCTAGGGTTGCATTCCTGCGGATCCGTTCCCGCCTGGGTACGACACGCGCCAGATGACGTTGCCGCCGTCGTCCGAGACGAACAGCGCACCGTCGCGCCCGACCGCCACCGCCACCGGACGCCCCCACACCTCGCCTTCCGGCGTGACGAAACCGGTCATGAAGTCTACATATTCGCCGGTCGCCTGGCCGTCCTTCATCGGCAGGTAGATCACCTTATAGCCGGTGCGGCGGGAACGATTCCACGAACCGTGTTCCGCGGCGAAAGCGACGTTGCGGTACTCGGACGGAAACTGATCGCCCGTGTAGAACGCCATGCCAAGCGATGCGCTGTGCGACTGGATCAACACGTCGGGCACGATCGCCTGGTCTTTCAACTCAGGCCGCTTGCCCGGATGGCGAGGGTCCTGATTCGCGCCGATATAATACCAGGGCCAGCCGTAGAAACCGCCCGCCCGCACACTGGTCACATAGTCCGGCACGAGATGATCGCCAAGCTTGTCGCGTTCGTTCACGGAAGTCCAAAGCGCGCCGGTCACAGGATGAATCGCCAGTCCGACGGGATTGCGGATGCCGTAGGCATAGACGCGCTCGTCCTTGCCCTCGGGAGTGTACTCGAAGATCCGCGCGCGGCGCGCTTCCGATTCGCGGTCCGAGACATTCGAGCGCGATCCGACCGAGACATACAGTTTCGATCCGTCCTTCGAGAAGACGATGTCGCGCGTCCAGTGACCGCCGCCTTCGAGCAGGCCGCCGCCGGAAATGCCGGAGACGATCGTCTCGTTTTTCCCGCGCGCGGTGGTATCACCCCTCTGATACGGGAAACGCACGATCGAACCCGTGTTCGCTACGTAAACATAGCGCGGGTTCGCGCCGACCGGATAGAACGCCATGCCGAACGGCTGGTCCAGGCCGGAGGCGAACACCTCGCTAATCTCGGGCGTGCCGTCGCTGTTGGCATCGCGCAGGAGGCGGATGCGGCCCGCTTCTGATTCCGCGACGAACAGATCGCCATTCGGGGCGATGCGGATCATGCGCGGGTTCTTGAGCCGGTCGGCGAATTTTTCGACGCGGAAACCGGCCGGGACCTGTGGCATCGCCCATTGGGGTTGCGAAATCTCGTTCGGCTGATTAAACACCGAGTCGGTCGCATACGGCGCCGGCAAATCGGCGGATGTCAACTTGCGGCGCACGCCCGCGCGTCGGTCGTCCAATCGCCCTTCGCCGCTACGCCGCTCAATAGTTCATTGCCTGCGCGGCGTGCGGCATTCGCCTGCGGCGGTGCTTTCCGCTGGTTCACTTGATTGCTTCCGGTTCGCTCGTTTGCCGAGTCGCTCTCGCCGGCGCATGCGCCCACGAAAACCGCCATCCCAACGATGAGACTGGCGGCGCGGAGCGAAGCCGAGATGCCGACGCGAAGGGGGTTCTGTTGGTGCATGGGGATGACCTCTAGAGCGTGTAGATGTCAAGGACCTGAGAAGCTAACTCGGCAACATAGCTAGCGTCCGTGGCTCTTCGTGCTGCCGTCGAAATTGGGCGGACAACTCGTAGGCCGCCTTTCGCCCAGTCCTTCTCGTCAAAGAAACCCACCGCCTCGTAGATGCCGAGATTGTTCACCAGAATGTCCACCTCGGGAAAGGCGCCGATGGTCTTTGCCGTCCCTTCAGCGGTGCCGTTGTCGGCGGCCAGGGGTAGAAACCTGGCTTCGGGGAGGTTGTTGCCGAGCTGGGCAATGGCCGAGGAGACGGTTCCTTCGCTGCGGCCGTTGATGATGACGCGCGCGCCTTCGGCGGCCAGCGTTTCCGCGATGGCCAGGCCGATGCCTCCGGAGGAGGCGGTGACGAGGGCGAGTTTGTTGCGGAGCTGAAGATCCATGATGGTTTCTTTTGCTTGAGGGTTAGGCCGCTTGTTGCAGCGAAGCCATGTCGATGACGAAGCGGTATTTCACGTCGCTCTTGAGCAGGCGGTCGTAGGCTTCGTTGATCTGCTGGATGTTGATCTTTTCAATGTCGCTGGTGATGCCGTGCTTGCCGCAGAAGTCGAGCATCTCCTGTGTTTCAGCGAGTCCGCCGATCAGCGAACCCGCCAGTTGGCGGCGCTGGAAGATGAGATTAAAGGACGCCACCGGCAGGGGCTGTTCGGGCGCGCCGACCAGCACCATGGTGCCGTCGCGCTTCAGCAGGTTTAGATAGGCATTGAGGTCGTGCTGGGCCGAAACGGTGTCGAGGATGAAATCGACGCTTCCTGCGTGCACCTGCATTTCCTCTTCATTCCTGGAAACAACCACCTCATGCGCGCCCAGACGTTTGGCGTCTTCGCTCTTGCCGGGAGAGGTGGTGAAGAGGACGACGTTGGCGCCGAAGGCGTTTGCGAATTTCACCGCCATGTGGCCGAGCCCTCCAAGGCCGACGATCCCGACTTTCTGTCGCTTGGAGACGTTCCATCGGCGAAGCGGGGAGTAGGTGGTAATGCCGGCGCAGAGCAGGGGAGCCACTGCGGCAAGATTCAGATCCTGGGGAACGTGGAGGACAAAATCCTCATGCGCGACGATCATCTTGGAATATCCGCCATACGTAGTGCCCCCGGTTTGTTTTTCCGGACTGTTGTAGGTGAAGATCGGGCCTTTTTCGCAGAACTGTTCCAGATGCTCGCGGCAGCTGGGGCATTGCCGGCAGGAATCCACCAGGCAGCCGATCGCCGCGGTATCCCCGACTTTGAATTTGCGGACCTGATCGCCTACTGTGGTCACCTTGCCAACGATCTCATGGCCGGGAACGCAGGGATAGACGGTATTGTGCCATTCGTTGCGGGCCTGATGCAGGTCCGAGTGGCAGACGCCGCAGTAGAGGATGTCGATCTGCACGTCATGCGGACCGGGCAGGCGGCGTTCGAAGGAAAACGGGGCGAGGGGGCTGGCGGCGGTTTGCGAGGCGTATCCAAGGGCAGCGGTCATGGGTATCTCCTGTTGAGGGTTTAGTTGAGGGTTTAGAAGCTGTTCTTCGAACAGGCAGGGAATGACGATGCCCGATTCGGTATGCTCACCGAAACCCGAGCTATCGGGCATCCGAATGAGTTCGTACAGCGCCGCGTTGCTTCCATCGGGTTCGCGCGGCTATTGCCATGTCCGTCCTCGACCGACGTCAGACAAAGCAGCCACAGCCGAACCACCAAGGACTTCGCGTGCCATGGCCCGAAGCACAATTCCGTGCTCTAGCGAATTCGGCCGAAAATATCGCGGTACTTTGTTGTGCGAGCGCGTTTGACCGCGCGTAGCCACCGTACGTTGCAACCGGCGACCAATCCGGCGAGACCGGCAACTGCGGCGGCGCGAACCGTTCGAAGGGCGCGGCGGCGTAGACCACTTTCCCGCCAACAATCGTGAGCAGCGATTCGAGCCGTTTGATCTCCTCCCCGGGAATGGAAAAATAATCCGCCGAAAGAACAGCCAAGTCAGCCAACTGGTCGGGAACGATGGAGCCCTTCTTAGCTTCCTCGCTAGAAAACCAACTGCTGCCGACCGTGAAGAGCCTTAATGCCTCCATGCGTTCGAGGCGATTCTCGTCAGGGTAAAGCGCGAGTCCACCGATCGTTTTGCCGCTAATCAACCAATAAAGCGCAACGAAAGGATTGTAGCTCGCGACGCGCGTTGCATCTGTGCCCGCTCCGACCGGCACGCCGAGTTCCAGCATCCTGCGGATGGGCGGAGTGCGCTGTGCCTGTTTTGCGCCGTAGCGATCCACGAAGTATTCACCTTGAAAAGCCATGCGGTGCTGGATCGCTATGCCGCCGCCAAGCGCCTTGATCCTTTCGATATTGCGGTCCGAGATCGTCTCACAATGATCGAAGAACCAGTGCAGACCGCTGAAGGGAACCTCACGATTAATTTCTTCATAGACGTTCAAGGCGCGTGTGATGGTCTCGTCGTAGGTCGCGTGCAGGCGAAACGGCCAACGACTTTCGACGAGATGGCGGATGACGGCCTTGAGCTCGGATTCCATCCCGGGCGGCATGTCAGGGCGCGGCTCGAGGAAATCCTCGAAGTCCGCCGCCGAGTAGACCAGCATCTCGCCGGCGCCGTTCATCCGGTAGAAGTCGTCGCCGGCACCGGGCTTCGTCAGTTGAGCCCATTGGCGGTAGTCCGTCAACTCTTGCTTGGGCTTCTGGGTGAACAAGTTGTAAGCCAAACGCAGCGTCATCTCGCGGCGTTTGTGCAGCTCATTGATGACTTCGTAGTCGTCTGGATAATTCTGAAAGCCGCCGCCGGCGTCGATGACGCTGGTGACGCCGAACCGATTCAACTCGCGCATGAAGTGGCGCGTCGAGTTCATCTGGTCTTCACGCGACAGCTTCGGCCCCTTCGCCAATGTGGAATAGAGAATACTCGCATTGGGTTTGGCGATGAGAAGTCCGGTGGGATTGCCTTGCTTGTCGCGTTGAATTTCTCCGCCCACGGGCGCGGGCGTATCTTTCGTATAGCCAACGGCGCGCAACGCCGCACCGTTGAG
>JALZJW010000134.1 GCA_030859565.1 Pseudomonadota bacterium | reverse complement strand
CTTGTAGGTGGCAAAACGGCGCGCGTAGCCGATGACGAGGATGTCGTCGTCGGGTCCGAGATGGCGGGTAAGGCGATTAATGAGCGATTGACTGTAACCGTTCCTTCTAAACTGCGCGCCGGCGCGCTCACGGAGTTCCTTCATCAGGTCCGATTTCAAAAGCTGGCGTGTGCTCCAGAAAGCCGAGTTGGGGAGATCGTCGATGCGCTCCCAGAACGCTTCGTTGAGCAGCTCATTGCGCCATTGAATTCCGAAGCGCAAATCGAATAGATGCACCCAGGCCGCGGCTAGAAAGGTTTGCACATGCACGCCGTTGGCGATGCACTCGATGGGGTTTTCATGCGCCGGGACCTCGGGCCAGATAGTGGCCTCCATCCGCGCGGCCGTCTCTGCGTGGGTGCGGCTCACGCCGTTATGAAAACGCGAACCGCGGATCGCGAGCGCGGTTTGATTAAAATCGCCCCCGTGATTGGTGCTGATCCCGAGTCTTAGGAACTCCTCTTCGCAGAGCCCGAGCCGCTCCGGGAAGCCCTTGAAATAGTGCCCGACCATGCTCGCGTCGAAGATGTCGTGACCGGCCGGGACCGGCGTGTGCGTAGTAAATACAGTCCCCGCGGCGACCTGTTCGAGGGCGGCCCCGAAATCGATTCCGCTTTCCACCAGTGCACGGCATCTTTCCAGGACCAAGAACGCGGCATGCCCTTCGTTGATATGCCAGACCGTCGGCGCTATCCCCAGCGCGCGCAGCGCCCGCGCGCCTCCGATGCCGAGCACCATCTCCTGTTGAATGCGCGTGTGCTTGTCGCCGCCGTAAAGTTGGTGGGTGATGTGACGGTCTTCGCCGCTGTTGGCGCTGACGTCGGTATCGAGAAGAACAAGCCGGATATGGCCCACAAGGGCCTGCCAGAGTTGGATGACGACCTCGCGGCCGGGAAGCTCCACCGCGACGGTAAGCGGACACTGGCGCGCATCGAGTACGGGGTTAATCGGCAGATCGTTGAACTCGAGGCGCGATGGCTTTAATTGCTGATTACCAGTCCCGTCGAGCGTTTGCTCAAAAGACCCCACGCGATAAAGAAGACCGACAGCGATAAACGGCAAGCCGAGATCACTCGCCGCCTTGCAGTGATCCCCGGCGAGGATCCCGAGCCCTCCCGAATAGATCGGCAGGCTCTCGTGAAGCCCGAACTCGGCACAGAAGTACGCGATCAGATTGCGGCCGGGATCGATTAATGTCCTGACTTCCGGATTGACCTCCTTCGCCAGATAGGTGTCATAATCGGAAAGCACACTGCGATAATCCTGCAGGTAGACAAGATTTTTGGCCGCCGCTTCGAGTTTATCCTGCGCCACCCGGCGCAAGAATATCTTCAGGTTATGGCCACAGGCATGCCAAAGATCGCGGTCCAGATGCGCGAACAGCGTTCGGATCGGGCGGTTCCAGCTATACACTAGATCATTGGCCAGTTCTTCCAGCCTGACGAGGACCGTAGGGAGTACGGGTCGTACTTCGAGATCGAATCGGGTGCCGGTCATCTTTTAGAGGTTCCCATATTGTTGCCAAAGCTTCGCTTACTCCACGTGGACCTTGCGCAGACCGAAGCCGACGATGCGGGCGGGCAGCCGGCGCAGCAACGGCAGACGAAAGAGCGCCGGGGGCGCAAACGAGGCATTGGGGTCGAGGGCGGTCCGGATCACGCGCTCTTGAATGAAGGCCTGAAAGCGCTGGATGAAGCGAGTCGGCCAATAGCGCTCGCGTTGCACCCGCGCGAGATCGGTTTCCATGACCCGGCCATTGCGCAGTGCTTCGCTCAAGACATTGGCCGCGACCACCGCGTCCTGTATGGCATAGTTGATCCCCACCCCGCCGACCGGCGACATGACGTGGGCCGCATCACCGATTAAGAGCAAGCCCGGCAGATACCATTTCCTGAGGCAACTCGATTCCACGGGTAGTATAGCAAGGTCGCCCCAGCTCTTTATCAAAGATACCCGCTCGGCAAACTCGGGCGCAAGCGATACCAGCGAGGCATGGAATTTCTCGATACCTTCTTCACGCAATGCTTGGTAGCCGCCTTTCAAGATCAGGTATCCTAATTGGAAGTGATCTTCCCGCGGCAGGATGGCTAGCATGCGGCCCTGACCGATGCGGCCTCCGAAGCCTTGTGTATCGCCGGGAGACCTGGGTAACCGGAACCAGAGTACGTCCATGGGAGGGGAGCTGCGTACCGGTGCAAGTCCGGCGAGCTTGCGAAGGCGCGAGAATCGCCCGTCGGCGGCGACGGTCAGGAGCGCCCGCAGCTCGCGTTCAATGCCTGGCTCGTCCCAGTACCGCACACCGCGGCTGACCCCGTCCTCCATGATCAGATCTCGCACCTGGGCGCCCATGAGGAGCCTAAAATGGGGATAGCGCCGCGCCTGTCCGGTGACGAATTCGAGGAACTTCGCCTGCGGCATGAGCGTGATATAGGGAAAGCGCGTTTTTAGCCGGGTGAAATCCACCATCTTGAAGGCGGCCTGCTTAGTCCGCAGGGTGAGGTTGTGGATCTTGGTGTGGGGAAGATCGAGCAAGGCGTCCGCAAGCCCGATCTCATCCATGATCTCCATGACCGAGGGATGCAAGGTGTCGCCACGGAACTCGCGGTCGAAGTCCTTATGCCCCTCGAGCAACGTGACCGGCACGCCGTTACGGGCCAAGAGCAGCGACAGCACCGCCCCCGCCGGCCCGCCACCGACGACGCAACAGGAGGTTCTTTCAAGCTCAGCGCTCATCCGACTAGCGCGCATCACCCGCTTTGTTCGCGCGGTAGCAGGAGGTCCTCGAGAAAGAAGGCCGACAGCGCCGCCCGCCCACTGAGATTCGCCTTCCCATAGATCGCTTGCGCCTGCTGGCGAATCGTTCGCTCGCTGGTGTCACGCGCGCGCGCAATCTCCTTGTGACTGAGACCCTTGAGCATCAGGAGCGCTATCTCCCGTTCGGCGGCCGTCAACTGCCAGCGATCGAACTGAGCGTCGATGGCCGAACCGAGGCCCTTCAGCAGCTCGCGCATGTCGGCCCGCCACTGCGCCCCCTCGGCGCGCGCTACCTCGAGATCCCGCATCAGCGAGAGCTGTTCCCGGTGCTGACGTTGCATGCGTCCGAGCAGGTGCACCACTCCCGCCACGGCCAGCACGATGAGGACGGGCTCGGCAAGCTCCATGAGGATCTGACCGAGCGTCATGTCGGGCTCTTCTATAATCTCGAGGGTCATCAGGCCCGCGATGATGCCGGCCACGGCCCAGATCGGGCTCCACGCTCTTGGTAATATCTGCATTGCTGTTAACCTTTTCCGCCCCGGCCCGATCTCGATTCTAAGCTCGCACGGGTCTGCGATGCTAACGGAGCCGGCGCGGGCGGCTCGCAGCCGCCCGGTCCGGCACTTCAGTGACTCACCGTGAAAAATCGACCAATTCCAGCCTCTCACCCGTCTCCGGATCCAGCTCGAGTACTAACCCGCTTCCCGGAACGTAGAACTTGAACTCCTCGGCATCGGGTTCGAGCGGGGTGAAGTCCCGTGTCTTGAGGACCGGCCGCCCGTTCGCGAAGGGAACGGTTTCCTGGGCATCCAGGTCCAGCACCTCGACGATGTCCTCCGCCTCGTTGTCAAGCGCATACTCTTGCCGGTAGAACTCACCCACCCGGGGTGCTCTCTTGATCCAGAAGCCCGGCTTGTCGCCGTCCTTGCCCGCCTCCCAAGAGCCATCAAGATTCGCGAGCAGACCATCCTCGAAGTTCTTGGAGATCTCGCCGAAATACCAGACGTTCCCGGCCTTGTCCTGAGCCAGCCAGTCGATGGTGTCCTCGATCAGCACGCCATCCAGCCAGGCGCGGTCTCGAATGGTGGTCACGCCGACGCCCAGGATCTCCCGGCGCTTCTGGAGCACTTCGACGCGGATCCGCTCCAACCCCTCTTCGGTCTGCTTCTCATACTCCCACCACGCTCCCGGCCTGAACGGCGCATAGCGATTGGTGATTTTAGAGACGAAATTCGCCGGATCGATGACCGGGTCGTACGGACCCTGACCAACACCTTCACAGACCTCGTCGCGGGCCTCCCGAACATCCCTGCACTCTGCCAAGGCCTCCGACCGAGCCTCTCGCGTGGCGCGTCTGCAGGCCTCCGAGGCGTCACTCAAGTTCAAGCAGATCGCGGTTCCGACGCGGTAGTCGTCGCGGGCCTCGAGCCGGCATGCCTTCAAGAGCTGCCCCGTCGTCTTCCCGCAGATGTTCGGGCCCTCGCCCGCCGCCAGCACCCCTCCGGGGAACAGTCCAATGAGGGCGCAGGCTGCAGCCAGGAGCACCGCACGCTCCTCTCTCCAGTCATTTCGTGTCGGTATCATCTTACACCTCCAGTTATTGGTACGTCAGTAGCCCGAGTGGCACGGAACGCCCGCTTCGGGTACGCGTCCGCTACCACCTCGGTCCCGGCTAGAGTGCGGCCTCCCTGGGGGGTCTGCGCCATCCGACAAGTGACCCACGCTGGGCGGACAACGTCGGCCGTCCGCCGGATTCTTGGATTCCGGCGGAAAGGCCGATGCCCGGCCCCCCTTTCTTTCGGCCCCCTTTCTTTGCAAAATATCACTCGCCACGCGGCTGACCATGCCGGCGACGATTGCCAGGGTGTAGACATCGAGGAATCCCAGGGACTCAAGGCCAAAACAAGCCCAGGGCATCGCATCAAGCCATGTTCATCCGCCAACTCCAATACCTCGTGGCGCTGGCCAGGACGCGCCACTTCGCCCGCGCCGCGGAGTTCTGCCACGTCTCGCAGCCGGCCCTGTCGGCGGCCATTCAGCACCTCGAGGAAGAGCTAGGCATCGCCATCGTTCGTCGTGATCAGCGCTTCCAGGGCCTCACCCCCGAAGGCGAGCGGCTCCTCGGCTGGGCACAGCGCGTCCTTGCGGACTGGGAGGGGCTCCGGCAGGAGGCGGCGCGTTCGCGCGGTTCAATTACGGGAGCCTTGCGCATCGGCGCCATCCCCACGACGATGCCGGTCGTCCCACTGCTGACTTCACAGAGCCGCGCGGCCCATCCCGGTATCCACCAGGCAGTCTTTTCGCTCTCCGCCGAAGAGATCATCCGCAGGCTCGACGGCTTCGAGTTGGACCTCGGTCTCACCTACCTCGAAGACCAACGGCTGGGGGGTTTCCATGTCCTCGCCTTGTACCGGGAGCGCTACCTGTTGCTGGCGCCGAATCGTGGGGCGTTTCGCGGGCGCGCGGGGATGAGTTGGTCCGAGGCCGCCGAGCTGCCGCTTTGCCTGCTCACCCCCAATATGCAGAACCGCCGCATCATCGACGCGGCCTTCCGGCAGGCGGGGACCGCACCGAATGTTGCGGTCGAGACCGACTCCGCCTTTGCGCTCTATGCCCATGTCCGCTGCGCCGGGCTCCACACCATCGTGCCCCACAGCATCCTGTTCCTCCTCGACATGCGCGAGGAGGTCACCGCCATTCCTCTGTCCCCGGAGTTGTCGCGGCCTATTGGGCTTATCGCGCTCCGCCACCAGCCGCCGCCCCCGCTCATTGCCGCGGCCTGGGAAGTGTTCGCGGGCCTCGATCTCCAGAGCCGCTTTGACACGCTGATAAGCCCCGCAAATTGACCCATCCAAACAAACGATTGGACTGACCGGCGTCTTGCGCCGTAGGATCTCGCGCTCCCGGCCGCGCCGGGACGGACGACGGGCCTAGGCCCGGCAGTCTGCAACGATCCAAGAACCCGAGGAGGTCCTATCATGGCCAAGGTTGTTTGCGTGCTTTACGACGATCCCGTCACCGGCTACCCGAAATCCTACGCCCGCGATGATGTCCCCAAGCTCGAGCGGTATCCCGGCGGGCAAAGCCTGCCCTCTCCCAAGGGCATCGATTTCCAGCCTGGTCAATTGCTGGGCAGCGTCTCGGGTGCCCTAGGCCTGCGCAAGTTCCTGGAAGGGAATGGTCACAAGCTCGTCGTCACCTCGGACAAGGACGGGCCCGACTCGGTCCTGGAGCGGGAGTTGCTCGATGCGGACATCGTCATCTCGCAGCCCTTCTGGCCGGCCTACATGACTGCGGCGCGCATCGCCAAGTCACCGAAGCTCAAGCTCATCGTCACCGCCGGCATCGGTTCGGACCATACCGATCTGCAGGCGGCGATCGAACGCGGGATCACGGTGGCCGAGGTCACTTATTGCAACAGCATCAGCGTCGCCGAGCACGTGGTGATGATGATCCTCGCGCTGGTGCGCAACTACATCCCCTCGTATCAGTGGGTGATCGACAAGGGCTGGAACATTGCCGATTGCGTCGCGCGTTCCTACGATATCGAAGGCATGGCGGTCGGGACCGTGGCCGCCGGGCGCATCGGCCTCGCCGTGTTGCGCAGGCTCAAACCCTTCGATGTCAAGCTCCACTACACCGATCGGCATCGTCTCTCCCCGGACATCGAGCGGGAACTGGGCCTCACCTTCCATCCGAACGTCGAATCGCTGGTGCGGGTCTGCGATGTGGTCACCATCAACTGCCCGCTGCACCCCGAGACGGAGCATCTCTTCAACGAGGCGCTGCTCGGCAAGATGAAGCGCGGCGCCTACATCGTCAACACCGCGCGCGGCAAGATCTGCGATCGCGAGGCGATCGCCCGTGCGCTGGAGAGCGGCCGGCTTGCCGGTTACGCCGGGGATGTGTGGTTTCCGCAGCCGCCGCCCCAGGACCACCCGTGGCGCACCATGCCCCACCACGGCATGACCCCGCACATCTCGGGCACCAGCCTCGCGGCGCAAGCGCGCTACGCGGCCGGTACGCGTGAGATCCTGGAGTGCTGGTTCGAAGGCCGACCCATCCGCAACGAGTACCTGGTGGTCGATGCCGGCAAGCTCGCCGGTGTCGGCGCCCATTCCTACAGCGCCGGCAACGCCACGGGCGGGTCCGACGAAGCGGCGCGCTTCAAGCGGGGGTAGAGGTTCGGTTCCCGGCGGGTTACCGGCAGCGGTACCGCGAGCGACGGCGACCCCGTTCCTGCCGCTTAATCGCTACCGGGCGCCCCTACCGCATCGCCCCGTGCCTGTCTGTCAGCGTGGTAAGACGAACGCACCATTGGCCCGCTCGCGACCCGGCTAAATCCGAGCGCTTTAGCATAATCGCCGAGCGCTCGAAACTCCTCCGGCGTGACGAACCGCTCGACGGGCAAATGATAACGGCTCGGTTGCAGGTATTGACCGAGCGTCAGCATGTCGCACGCATGCGCACGTAAGTCTTGCAGGGTCTGCTTCACTTCGTCCAGTGTTTCTCCCAAGCCTAGCATGAGACCGGATTTAGTCGGGATCAAGGCGTGTGCCTGCTTGAAGCGCTGGAGGAGATGCAGCGAGCCAGCATAGTCGGCGCCGGGGCGGACCTTGCGGTACAAGCGCGGAACGGTCTCGAGATTATGGTTGAAGACATCAGGGAGCGCCGTATAGAGCCGCTCCAATGCCAGCTCCACGCGCCGGCGGAAATCGGGCACCAAGATTTCGATGGTGATCCCGGGAAGCCGTTGGCGCAGCGCCGCGATGCACGCGGCGAAATGGCCGGCACCGCGATCTTCCAGATCGTCGCGATCGACCGAGGTGATGACCACATAGGAAAGGCCCATAACCGCCACTGCCTCCGCCAGGCGTTGCGGTTCGAGGGGATCGACCGCGCCCGGCCGCCCATGGGCGACATCGCAAAACGGACAGCGCCGGGTACAGATGTCTCCGAGGATCATGAAGGTGGCGGTTCCGTGCGCAAAACACTCGCCGAGGTTCGGGCAGGCGGCTTCTTCGCACACGGTGTGGAGGCGCCGTTCCCTGAGCAATTCCTTCAACCGCAGAACCGCGGGCGCAACCGGGAACCGGGCGCGGATCCAAGGCGGCTTGCGCGCCAGGGGCGGGCTGGCGGCCGGCGCGATCTTACGCCGGCCGGTGAGTGATGAAGTGGTCTCGTTGAGTGACATCGATTAACGGTCCTCGCGTCCCGGTGAACGTGCCAATATCATAACCGAGATTATCGAGAAGGCTGGCAACCAGCGGTTCCTTGACCACG
Source organism: Pseudomonadota bacterium (assembly GCA_030859565.1). Lineage (NCBI taxonomy): Bacteria > Pseudomonadati > Pseudomonadota > Pseudomonadota bacterium. The sequence continues at coordinate 2,166 of JALZJW010000134.1, read as the reverse complement.
CTCATGCTTTCCGCGACGCCCTGGTCGTAAAGCTGGGTCACCCGCAGCCCCGCGTAACCGCAGGGGTTAATTCTCCGAAACGGGCTGAGGTCCATGTTCACGTTGAGCGCGAGCCCATGGAACGTACAGCCGCGCCGCACCCGCAAACCTATCGCGGCCACCTTCGCGCCGTCGAGATAGACTCCCGGCGCACTGGAACGTCTGCGCGCGAGGATCCGCCAAGTCACGCACAGGTCGATCACCGCTTGCTCCAGCGCGTTAACGAAGCGCTTGACTCCCAAACCCATGCGCCGCAAATCGGCAAGCACATAAACGACCAATTGCCCCGGCCCATGGTAGGTCACCTGCCCGCCGCGATCGCAACGGACCACTGGGATTGCGCCCGGATCCAGAAGATGCTCCTCTTTACCGCCTAATCCGAGCGTGAACACCGGCGGATGTTCGAGCAGCCAGATCTCATCCACCGTTGCCTCGGTGCGCCGGTCCGTGAATCGGCGCATCGCCTCCCACGCCATGGTGTACTCCGCTAATCCGAGATCCCGGACGAGAGGCCGCATCGCTCGCGATTACAGCACCAGGACCACGCACCGGTGACTGCTCAACTCGTGGTAGATGGCATCGAGCTGGGCCTGGCTCTCGGCCTCCACCGTCACCGTCACGGCCAGATAGCGCCCGCCGCGGCTCCGGCGCGTCGTTACCGCCGTTTCGCTGAGATTGCGCATGTGCTTGCGCACGATCCCGACGACCAGCACGTCGAAGTCCTCCGCCGCATGCCCCATGGCCTTAATAGGGAACGAACACGGGAAGACGAACGGGGATTCGCGCTGCGGATACATGGTTTCGGCCGTAGTGATGGCTCGCGGAAGGACGTTACTTGATCGTTCTGAACGTGAGATTAATCCTCGGGCTACAAGGCACGTTCGATTTGGGCACGCGGTGGCGCCAGTGGTGTTGCGTCGACCCGCACATGAGGAGGAGGCTGCCGTCGGTCACATCGACCACCGAACGGTAGGTCTTGCAGCGCTTGTGCTGTAGCTGGAAGGTTCGGGCGGCCCCGAAGCTCACCGAGCCAATGACCGGGTTGTCGCCTAAACTCGGCTCATCGTCGCTATGCCAGCCCATGGAATCCCCCTCATTGCGATAGAGATTCAGCAACACGCTATTGAAGTTCGTCCCTGCCGCCTGCCCTACCCGCTCCCGAATGCCCAAGAGCGCCGGCAACCAGCCCCCCGCGACCAAGCTTAGGCCCGAGTACGCGTAGGTCACGCCCGCCTCGCCGTACCAGGCCGTCAGGCGTGGTGAGTTAACCGTGCGGCCGAAAAGCGTGATGCGATCCTGCCGCCAGTCCACGCCGTCGGATAAGCATTGAAAATAGCCCGCACTCTCCGAGCCGGTAAACAATTCGCGCCACAGCATCAGCTCCGCATCGGGCAGCGTAATCCGTTCCGGCGCCGTAATCGGCGGTCGAAGCTCGCTTGCTGGCGCATACCGGCCGGCCGCCCCGCCCCCGAGCCTCACCATACCGTCAATTTGAGCGCTTAGATCGATACTCATGGAGCGGCAACCTCCGTCATGGAGCTTTGTTTCCCCGTCATCGTTGTCAGGTGACCTATTTGACAGCAGCCGGCCGGATAAAGAAAGCGGTCCCAACCACGATTACTGCTTCACTTGACACGGCCTCGGCGCTTGAATAAAGAATAATAAAGGATGGAAAATCGCGAGGCGCTCATTCGTTGCCTGATGTCCCGATCGGCGCATTGTTCGCCGGTCTGATCGTCCTCATTCTATTGTCGGCCTTTTTCTCGGGGTCCGAGACCGCGTTGATGACCCTAAACCGCTATCGGTTACGGCACCTCGCGGATCAACACCATCGCGGTGCCGTGCGCGTCAGCGCGCTTCTGGAGCGGCCCGACCGCTTGATCGGTCTCATCCTGCTCGGTAACAATTTCGTCAATAACCTCGCCTCATCCCTGGCGACGGTCATCGCGCTCAGCCTCATGGGGCGAGCGGGGATCGCGCTCGCCGCGGCCCTCCTGACCCTGGTCATGCTCATCTTCTCCGAGGTCGCTCCGAAGACCCTCGCGGTCTTGTACCCGGAAAAGGTGGCCTTCCCGGCCAGTACGATCCTGGCACCGCTTCTGCGGCTGTTTTACCCGGTCGTCTGGA
>JALZJW010000133.1 GCA_030859565.1 Pseudomonadota bacterium | reverse complement strand
GGACCTGGCCGATCAGCTCTTCCCCTACCTCACCATGGTGGAAGGCCTCAAGCTCTGCGCCCAGACCTTCACCAAAGATGTGAAACAACTGTCCTGCTGCGCAGGATGAAATAGGGGTCCGCTATGGAAGACATTCTGAAGTTGATTGGATTTGCGGCTGCATTCGGGTTGGTAGGGGTCGCGGCGTGGCAGATAACCTTCGCGTGGCGAGATCCGCGGGAGGAGACCGATGGAGAGAAGCGCCGACGAGAGAAGCGAGAAAAGGCGTCCAAGCCCAAATAAGTCGAGGAGCTGGGGCGAAGGAAAGCCCCCCTCGGCGGCTGATCGCGGGTTTTTCAAATTCTCTGAGGAGATGGCGATGATCAAAAGTGACGAGTTGATTCTCACGCAGGACTCCGCTCCCACACGGCGCCGCCGGTGGAGCTGCGCCCTCGGCTTTCTGGCGCTCATCACCTGTCCCTGTCATGTGCCGCTGCTTGCGCTCGCATTCTCGGGGACCGCTGCCGGCGCTTTGCTCGCGGCGCATTTCGACGAGGCGGTCATGCTGTTTTCCGTGCTCTTCTTGCTCTCGCTCTGCGCCGCCATCCGGATCTGGCGCGGCAAAGGGATCGACGGCCCATGACACGAAGCCACGAGTTATTTTGATCGAACCCCGCGCACCTGTCCGTAAAACCGGTGATCTTCGGGGTAACCACCGGAGGAGAGAGACATGCAGGATTTCATGAAACAATTTTCCGCGCTCATCGGCGCAGCCATCGCGGCCGCGTGCTGCTTAGGAATATCGGCGGTCATCGCCGCGGTGGGCGCGGTGGGTCTCGGGTTCCTGATCCACGATGCCTATCTCTTTCCCATCTTCGTGGGGTTTATTGGCTTAAGCCTTTGGCTCCTATACCGCTCCGCGCGCGGCCATGCGGACCTCGCCCCCTTCTGGTTGGGCCTGGGCGGTGGCGTTTTCGGCGCAGCCGGCTTGTGGCTCTCGGTCACCGGGCTCTACCCGATGCCGTGGACGGTCTATGGGGGGCTTGCGCTGTTGGTTGCGAGCAGCGTGTGGGATGTGGTCAACGGCCGGCGAGTAGCTGCGTGCGCCCCACAGGTGTGTGAGGAGCCTGAGACCTCGATGACCGGGGAGGCGAAGAAGCCAGAGCTCGCGACCCGCGTGGCCAAGGGGGCGGCCCTGAGTGTGGCGGCCGCCGCGGCCTTCTATGCGATGTACAAGTCCGTCGATGCCGTGGTGCCCCAGGCTGAGGCGGGCAAAATCGCCTGCTGGGGCATCAATTCCTGCAAGGGCACCAGCGCGTGCACGACCGCGTTTAATGCCTGCAACGGCCAGAACGCGTGCAAGGGCCGCGGGTATCTCAGCGTGCCAAAGAAGGAATGCCATGCGAAGGGCGGCGTACCGCTCAAAGGGTCTGACGGCGATCCGGCGGGGACGGGCTCTTAAGGGCGCGAGCTGATTACGGGGGTGTCCCATGAGCAATCGAATCCATTTTACGCTGCGTATCGAGGGGATGACCTGTGAGGGCTGCGCCCGGCACGTGACCCAAGCCCTTTGTGCCCGGCATAGAGAGCGCTGAGGTCGGTGACTGGAGGGAGGGCACAGCGGCGGTCGTGGCGGATGCGAAGGTCTCGGAGGAGGCCCTCGCGGAGTCAGTGGCAAAGGCCGGATACCGCGCCATCGTAGACGCCAAACGACCGCTCGAAGGCGAGCGCAGTGACTCGGCCGCCACAGTATAAAGTCCACCGGGCCGGCAGAGCTTAACCAGCGTCGTGAGAAGATGAGCAAGGAGGACGAAGAGTTCTCGCATGCCACTACCTTACCAGCTCGGCTATGATTCACAAGACTGCAATCAGCATGGAATTGTTCCTAGAATTTGTAATTCGCGACACACACCGTTATTTAGTTGCATACGGATATTCGGGAATGACAACATGGCGATCGGCTTCTAATATCTCATCTATAAGACCTGTATAGGAACACAGCTTAGGCGAGACTGCAGGGACCTTGTGCCGGTAGCCAGGCGGCACGGAGAATCGTAACATCCTGCGCACGGTGTTGCGGTGAATACCGAAGACCCGAGCGACTTCCCGCTCGCTCGAGCCTTCTACCATCACTAACCTTCGTATTTTCGCGTACAGTTCCACTAAATACATCCTTTCCGCTTTCCCCTTTAATAGTTGCCCACGCCAAGGGTAAGGCATTCGCATTGGTACATGTTTATCCCGCGATCTTCGCGGTTACAAATCCCGCTTCAGTTGTACAGTTTCGCTCCGCTATTTACACCACAATGTAAACGCAACGTTTCATATCATTAGCAAGGATAAAAATCATGGCTAGACCGGATTTTCAAAAAAGATACCCATTGACTTTGATCATTGCCGCCGTCCTGGCCGCAAGCCCGGCTATGGCGGATAAACCGTCATGGGCAGGGGGCGGCAAGCGGGATAATCGCGAGCAGCACGAACGGCATGATCACCGGACCGAAGACAGAAAAGATTACGAGCTAAAGGACCACCGGGACGCGGATTACCAAGACAGAGACCACCGGGTCGGGGATTACGGAAACAGAAATTACGGGGACAGGCAATATCATGATACAGACCGGTCATCCTACAGCGGGGGCAGGTTTTTCATAGACCACCACCGGACGGTCATTCACGATTATTATCACGATCAATACCGTAGCGGCCACTGCCCTCCGGGTCTAGCCAAGAAACATAACGGCTGCATGCCGCCCGGACAGGCGAAAAAATGGGGTATAGGCAGACCGTTGCCGCGAGATGTTGTTTTTTATGACTTGCCTCCAACTGTCGTTATGAATATCGGCTATCCTCCTCCGGGTTATCGCTTTGTACAGGTCGCCTCGGATATTCTGATAATAGCGATAGGCACCGGGATAGTGATGGACGCCATCTACGATCTGGGCGGGGGGCGCTGGTAGCCTGTTAAAGCGGCTACAGTGGTTACAGTCGCTGCCACCCGGTTATCGTAGTTTAAAAAGCCCGTCTCATAAACCGGGCGGCTTTAGCAGTATCCCTATTACTTGGAATGCAAGCCTAGCCAAGCTGAAAATACGGGGAACACACAATCTGCCGGATGGGCTGTACTGCCGTTAACTGGACCTGTCGGGATACCTCATAACCAGACCCCATCGAGCACAATTGATTCGATAGCCCTGCCAGCGGATCGGCACCTTCAGGATCCCCGATGCGATCGCACCGGCCAGGCGTTCGAGACTAGGTGCGCTGCGCCGCCGATGCTCTTTTTGCCGCGCGAGACCGAGTCGCTGTTGAGACCGGATGCGCTTTCGTTGCCGGGGGCGTTTTGACCGCCGGGGCCGATCTCGCGTTGCTCCCCCGCACCTGGTACCCGAGCTTTTCCTCACGCTCTATTAGCTTCGCTTCCCGAAGCTGCACATAAGCCCGTCTCACCGTTTCCCGGCTGATACCGAGTTGCTCACCGAGCGAGTGGGTCGAGGGCAGCGACGCGCCGGGTTTAAGCGTACCGCTCTTGATGAAATCGCTTATCTGCCGCACCACTTGCGCCTTGAGTGGCTCGTCAGTATTGCGCTTGAGCCGAATCGGAAGTTTTGCCACACCGTCTCCTTTCGAATGGTTCGTCTGTTAATCGTCGGAAGATTATGCGAGCTTATCGCCGTTCAATCAATGCGGCGTTCTCCGCGCCGAGGCGATTTTTACCTGTCAATATTCCGCAGGACGAAAGACAGTTCGAGCCATGGCGCTCCGGGCGTGGAGCGCGCGCCGATCAGATCTGTTGCTCCAACCCGCACTCGAGCGTGCGGCGCTCCGGGTAGGGCTTCGCGTCTTCCCTACTCAGCCCCTGTGTCGGCCGGCAGCTTCCTGCTGAGCATCGCGATCAGTCGGCGCTTGGTCGGGATCACCTATTGCTCTCTGAGCTCGGGCGAGAGCAGGTTCACGGCTTCGAGCTCATCGCACAGTTGCATCTGGTGCGCGAGGTCGAACAAATCGCGCTTGCTGTGAACTGGGTATCGACCTTCAAAGCATCTAATCCTTGTCATCCAGGCCCGGTCGTGTCGAAGTCTCTGGGGACTGGACGCCGGTACGCGCTTCTCCGGCATGACCTGCAGCAGCAGGTCGGCCAGACTGAGATTTCCCCGGCGAAAGGTGCGTTGTGGGTACCCGACACTAGTCATCGTAGAAGTCGTCATCGTGGCCTTTATAGTGGTGGCGGTGTCTGTGACGCCGTCGTTCGTAATAATGGTCACCGTGATCTTCATAGTGGCCGTCATAACCATATCCGTCATGCCGTTGCCCTACCGCGGCGCCCAGGCCACCCCCCAGTGCACCACCCCATGGTCCGCCCAATGCTGACCCAACACCACCGCCGAGCGCGCCGCCGAGTACCCCGCCACTCGTGGCGTGGCACCCGCTAAGAGACAAAAACAGCATGAACAGCGATACATGTAAGATTCTCATGGCCTTGTCCTCTCATGTTCCATTTTGCGTCCTGCTTTCAACAGGAATAAATACGTGATGGTTCGGTAACAAACTCAGCTTACCTCTAGAAACCTGAATCGGTGCTGAACTGGCATAGGGGGACGCGGCTAGTCTCACAGTGGGCAACGCACAAAGGCCTCTACACGGTCGCGATATTTTCCTCGTGGTTCCCGGTCTTCCCTTTCTCACCTAATAGACCGATACAATAAGGCTCATTCAGAAAATACCTACTTTGAATAGGGAAGGGGTACAGGTATGGCGATGGGTGTTGAAATACTGGTCATCTTGCTCTTGGTCTTGCTCAACGGTTTCTTTGCCATGTCGGAACTTGCTATCGTGTCCTCGCGCAAAGCGAGGCTAAAAGTGCTGGCAGATGAAGGGAACAGGGGGGCAGCTAGCGCACTCGATCTTGTTGAGAATCCAGGGCGTTTTCTCTCGACAGTTCAGATTGGCATTACCCTGGTGGGTGTCCTGACCGGGACTTTCGGCGGTGCCACCGTTACCGAAGAGCTCGCAGCATACTTTGACAGTTTCGCGGAAATAGCCCCTCTCGGCGAACCTATCGCGATCGGGGTAGTAGTGATCGGTATAACCTACCTAGCGCTGATCATCGGCGAACTCGTGCCCAAGCAGTTGGCCTTGAAAAATCCCGAACGCTTGGCCTCGACAGTCGCACGGTTCATGACGTTTCTAGCCAAGGTCGCAGCACCTATAGTTTACTTTCTCGAGTTATCGTCTAGATGGGTATTGCGCCGCTTGGGCGCGCACCGCACACCGGAGCAAACCGTGACGGAGGAGGAGGTGAGGGCCGTCGTTGCCGAGGGTGTCACGACCGGGGCGATCACACCCGAGGAAAAGGAGATGATCTCCGGCGTCATGCGCTTAGCGGATTGGCGTGTGCAAGCGATCATGACACGGCGCCACGACGTTGCGTGGCTCGACCTCGATGAGGGGGATGAGGTGATCGGTCGACTTCAGGAGTCGCACTTCTCTCGCCTGCCGGTAGCGAGGGGCAGCCTCGACCGGGTGCTCGGCATCGTGCAAGCAAAAGACCTTTTGAACCGAGCCATCGCCGGGCAATCTCTGAGTATCGAAAGCGCTCTATGTCAACCTGTCCTCGTGCATCGCAATACGTTGGCGCTACGTGTTTTGGAAATGTTTAAACAATCTCCTATCCGTATGGCTCTGGTCTTGGATGCGTCGGGTGGCCTTGAGGGAATTGTCACTGCGGCGGATTTTCTGAAAGGCCATCGTAGGTGGTCTCGCGGAGGCCGGGGGAGACGGCGAGGCAGAAGTCTTTCAGCGGGAGGATGGATCGTGGTTAATCGATGGAGAAACGCATATCGACGTGGTCAAGGATCGCTTAGGCCTACGCGAGATCCTGGAAGAACGCGATTTCCATACGGTTGCAGGCATGATCTTGTGGCGACTCGAGCGAATTCCCGCTGTGGGGGATCACGTCGATTTCGCTGGACTCCGCTTCGAGGTTGTGGACATGGACGGGCCCAAAATCGATAAGGTGCTCGCCGTGGCGCTCACTTCGGACGAATTGGAAGACCCCACGGGTTGCTAAGGCCGCAAGTGGCATATCAAGCAAGTTACCGTACCGAGTCGCAAGAGAACCGGAGTCTAGTGACGATGCCGGTGGTGAATGTCTGGATAGTGCGGATGGCGGTGTAGCAGTGGCTGATGTACGTGGAAATGCGTGTGAGGCTCCTCCCCGTCCCAGTCAAAATCGTGTTCGTGTAGGTGATGTTCGTCGTGCACGTGGCCGTGGGTATGCGCAATCCCATCATGATCATGCTCGTGCGCGTGGTGCTCGGTGAGTGTAGCCAAACTCCGGTACCCATCAAGAACGCGGCCGCCCAGAACCAAGCGCTCGGTGCTTCCCTGAGCAGTGCCAGCGCGATAATCGCCCCGCCGCGGACGAAAAATAGGCCCCGGTCCGGGCAGCCCCCACATGACGTAGCGCGTAGACGGGTTTGTGCAAAGTAAATACAAGGTAATCGGGTAGCCGGGGGTGTTTAGCCCCCAGCCCCCGCACCACCACGGTATGCGGGTCCGCACCGGGCGGTTCACAAAAGTTGAGCACACGAGAACATCAGGTATAACCGTGAGCACGCAACCACAGCGCATTGCGGATATTAAGCCCTGGCGTGTCAGCCAGTCATTCGTCATCCCGGTTTGTGTCGCCAAGGTCTTCGACAAGTGCCAATAGCGCTTGCTACTGAGCGCGGTCAAAATCGCTTGACGCCGGCGCTTCGCCCCCAGAAAGATGCTGACGAACCTGCCCTCGGATACCAAAGCTCACCGATGTCCGAGCTTCCTTTGTGGAGTTAAAGCCGTGCCTTATCTGTCATAAAGTCTGGTCCCCGAGAAACTCTACCTTTTTTAGAAAGGCACGCGCACCACCTCGCGTATCTTCCGTGTTCATCTGGAATCCAACCGAACTGACGGGAGGTATCTCCGGTTGTCCAAATTGGAATTTGAAGGCCTCCGCTAAATCGAATTCAGTAACCACCGTCCCCGGTCGTACTCCACACGGTTCACAGAAGTATCGACCGCCTTTTTCGTAGTATTTTCCCGTATAAGCGCGGCCGCTTTTTTCCTTTTCTCCAAGAAACAGGCTGATGAAGTGCGGGGCATCTGGGATGTAAAAGGAACCGCTGTCTATCTTTGTCTCTCCAAAAGAGATGACGACTGCGATGGGGACTCGGTAGATCCCCTGCTCCCAATCCGCACCTTGGGGATAGCGGTCGACCCCCCAGAAGATCCGAATGCCTTTGACGTTCGGCAGGTTCACGCGTTTCAGAAAATAACCCGCTGCCTCTGTGTTTGTCTCTAACACTAACCGTTTGTGGCTAAAGTGTGGGCTCAGGTCATCGGCGTCCAGCTTGAATTGAAACCCGTTCGCTATAAGCCATGGCTTGGCATCACCGTCTGCTTGATCTGAAAAGTCCAGCGTGAAGACCACTTTTCCTGATGGATTCTCGGCCCAAACGGGCCCAGAAAAGGCGATGGCAAAAAGGACTGCTATCGGCAAGATTCTGCACAACGCACCAGTGTAGACACGAAAATATTTCGGGTACTGTGCGTGGTTATTTCGAGTCTTGTTTTCGTGGGTAGTTCAAGCTCTGAGGGGCGATCCGTGAGCGAAAAATCCGCGCCAATCATTGGGCGGGTAGAGTACGTGGTTATGGAGGATGTGAGAAGGCGCGCATAGATACCGGCGCGGGAGTCTCATCGATCAATCAAGCCCGCTGCGGATGGCTCGGAGAAGGTTACCTTTCAGATTAAGGATGACGAGGGGAAAATAAAGTCCGCCACTGATTCTTTGCCGATTCATCCCTCCTCAAAGCAATCCCCTATATGAGCACGCTCGGTGCCAGCCACGCTGGGGTTAGGCCGCATGGGTCCTCCAGATTCGTTCATTTGGTTGGCGTGCGAGCGAGTTTCCACATCCAAAGACTCAGACCGCCCAAAATGATGAAGGCCAGCACACTTGGCCACAACGGCATCGGATGACCGGCCACCAGTACCTCTGGGCGTACCACTAGCCGCACCAATTGCGCGATGGCCATCAGACCGAACGCAACACTCGCCACTCGTAATCCTGTAATTTGTGAGTTCATGCTGTCATCTTCTCTTATTCTCGCCCTACCACAGCCATGTGCAACACGCCTAATCAGGATAGGGGGAGGCCTCACGGGTCCCGCCCCTCCTACACCACCGAACATACGGATCACGTACACGGCGGTTCGACAAAAGATATTCGGGCAGTCCCAAACAACTAAAGTACCGCGCCGGCAAAGTCAGCGTGAGCGCCGGGGTCCTGCTCAAGCGCCACGGGCCATGCGCCGATTTGCTCATGTTCCATGCTTCGCGCGCGGAGACACCGCGTCGTCGCAGTTCCCGATAGCCCGCTCGTGTAGACGGGTCCGATCGCGCACTCCTCCGCCTTAAGCTGTCGATGGCCTTATCGGTCACCTTGAGCTTAAGCAACGTTTTCACGAGGAAGTTTACGTAGCCAGTGGGTAGCCACATGCTGATGCAGAAGAAACGATCGGGCACAACGATAACGGTGCCTGCCAAATCATCCCGAGCTTCGGATAGGCACGCTCATTCGTCAGTACGGTGTGCCGCGGAGCGAGTTCATGCCATGAGGTTGTCGCCGAACATCGGGATTAGAGGCGCCAGGCCTACCGGGCCCGTTCAAGTTTGTGCTTATACTGTTTCTGTCCCAGTTTCTGTCCTCTTATAATCGGTGACCAATCCGACTAGGACGATGACAACACCGATCGCCACATAAAAATTTCGTGCCGCCAAATCACTCGAAAAGCCGAGCACAAAGGGCACGATAATAAGCACCGGTCCTACCACACGCTCTACCCAACCATGGATCGTGAAGGGGATGAACGGGACAACTCCCAAAGGAAAATCCGTGACAAGAGTCATTACCAGATGAATGATAGCCAAGGTGTAGGCAAGCATCGCGGGTATTCCTGTCAACCCGAGAACCGTTGGGGCGACTAAAAATAGAATCACAGTAACATAATCAAGATAGCCATGTGTGTGTGGGTTGAGAATTTTCACGGCACTCTCCTTTCTTTTAGACGATTGTCACCGCGGCACTTTAATACGCGGCAAACAACGATGTCTGTTAGCTGGATAACACGAAGACAGCGGAGACAGTAAGAGCTTTATCTCGTGTCATGGGAGGCGCCCGCTTCCGCGTCCGGGCAACCAACTGGAGTTTCAGCGCCATCGACTCCGCCGCCACCGCACGAACGCCTCCGGGTCGCGCAAGCGTGATCAACGTCGTGAGCAGGTGAGCGATCAGGACAAATAGCTCTTTCATGGCCACCTACACTACCACTCAGTAGCCCGCTTACAAGACTGCACGTGAGGGACGACTTATGGCAGTATCAGTAATTCGGCTATTACGGGTTAATAGGGGTAGTTATCGCTTATCGAGGATCGCATCAGGGTCAAAAACCCGGCCGCCTTTGACCACTGAATGGATGCGTCGGAGGTTACGGATGTCGGCGAGAGGGTCAGCCTCGAGGACTAATAGATCGGCGAGCTTACCGGGCTCGAGGGTGCCGAGGTCCGCGGCACGCCCCATGACGCGAGCCCCTCCGAGAGTGGCAGCCGTAAGGATCTCAGCCGGGGGGAGACCGGCCTCGGCCATGAGCTCCAATTCCCGATGTAAACCCGCACCGTGCAAGGTGCCGATATTGCCCGCATCGCTGCCCGCCGCGATGTGGATCCCGTTTGCATGCAGGCGTTTTAGGTTCCAAAAACTGATCTCCGGGCCGGGCCAATGTGTGAGCCACTGCGACCAGCGTTTCCATGGGGGCAGAGCTTCCAGATCGTCGAGTGTCGCCAGCACTTCGGGATCTCCGCCCCGCCGCTCGAATTCCGTAAGTTCGACCTTCTCTTGCAATACTTCTCGATATCCTTCATTGAGCGCCAGGGTGGTCACGTAAAGCACAGCGCGCTTTTTCAAGAGTTGGATGAAGGGGTCATCGACGCGCCGGTCTCGAACGCTGTGGACCAGAATATCCGCCCCCGCTTCGACCGCCGCGCGCGCCACTTCAAGCTCTGTGGCATGCACCGCGACCCGCAGGCCTTGGGCGTGGCTTTCTTCGATGGCTGCCGCGACCCAGTCGACCTGCATGGACAGGGGCCAACCCCAAGCGGGAATAAACCATATCTTAATGAGATCGGGCCGCCGACGGCTCTGACGCCGAACCGCGGCGCGGGCTTCCTCCGGCGATTTGACCTGAGCGATCGGTGGGTCGCCGCTCTTCAGCGCTGAGGGCAGGGTCGTCGAAATCAGCGGCCCGGCCATCGCGACCCGC
>JALZJW010000132.1 GCA_030859565.1 Pseudomonadota bacterium | reverse complement strand
CTCTAATTGTCCGTCGTTCATGATGGTCTTCATCCTCCCATCATGAACAGTCGCCGCCTTACTTCAGACTCATCTTGTATTAGAAATAAGCCCTCCCTTCAGACTCATCTTGCATTGGAATAGACTAGAGCTTCTCTCTTATCAGGATTCAGGGTATAAGTTCCAGATCATCGGTCTAGATCAGATACCGCAACCTGGATTCGAACGGCCCGAATTCGATGATTCCGGCTTTAACACGGCGAGGGGGCCTTTGGCGCCGGAGGAGGCGGTTTAGGTGAACTAGACTGTCCCTTGAGATCGACCGTCCAGACACCTTGGGACCTTAACTCACAGCTTCTGGTTCGGCATGTAGTCTCAATTCCCGCGGGAGCGAGCAACGTACGCATTCTGGCTTCATTCGATAACGACCTCGTTGGCGCGTTTTTTAACGGCATCCAACTCAACACAGAGACCATCATCCACGCCAATTGTCCCATTCGAGACGAATTCCGCTTCGATGTGCCACAGGAATTTGTGCAGCCAGGAGAAAATCTGGTGGTGTTTCATGTCCTGGACGTAGGTCGTGAGAGCTTCTTCGACGCCAGGATTCTGCTGGAGTTACGCCGCGAGGAACTCGCGACCACTATTGACGCAGTGGCAGAAAACCGTGCGCAGAGGGGTTCCGCGCGTGCCGATAAGTGACGTTCAACTTAAGTGTCCTTTGCTAACTCCTTCGCTACGGGACGACAGACAACCAGCCACCTTCTTCTTTACGGCCGCACCGACCGGCGAGAGGGGTGAAATCGTCATCACAAATCCCTCCTCGGACAGAACTAGGATGAAGGTATTTCTTGCCGACGAGCTGATGGGCACCGTCACGGTTAGTGACTTTGGGCGGGAGCATCGAGTCACTGCGACACGCATTCTTGACGAGCGACTAGCCAGTGGTTTTGATCCGGGAGTCGCAACCCTGGAAACTGCGATAACAGACCCGACTTTTACTCTCGGTAGATTCGGCTGTGCCTTTCTGCCGATTGTTGCGGAAGAGTCATCATGTCAGAATGCGTGCAAGCGCATCGCCCTCACCCGCCAAGGGTTCGTAGCGAGCGAAGAACTGTTTCTGGCAAGGGGGCCCAGGCCCTGGCAAATGTTCGTAGCCAGCCTATCGGTGTGGGCGGCCAGCGATATTGATGACTGGAAAGACGCCTGCGTGGAGTGTTGCAAAAAGGGACAGAAGACTACGACGGGGTGTGTACTAGACCCAGAGGGGATCGCAGTCAGGCCCGTACCCGTACGTTGATCGGCCCCGGAATGATCTCCACAACTACGGAGTCAGATCTTGTTCCGTGCATACACCCGTGGCCACAGCACCTCGCGCATCCCTCAAATTAACCGTTCAAAGGATCTGAACCTCCGCATAGCTTCCTGGAGAAGCACCATGGCGCGCGAACCACAGCCGCTATATCGTTCTGTATGCGGAGCCAGCTTGTCGAGGTCAAAACAACAAGTTGCAATGCGCCGCGCGCCAAGGTTCTGCTGATGCCTGAGGTTCTTATCGGTCGTGACAAATACCTCAAACCCGTCTTGTTCTGCGGCGTCAAGCAATTCACCGAGCTTCGACCAGCCGCGTTCGTATGTGGTCGAGACTTCGTGCTGCGTCAATGATTCCCGCAAGGGCACCGGTACTCTCCGATCAAACGGTACGCGCACCTAAGCGGGAGCCAGCGCACTCCGCGCAGCATGTTCGAGGATGGCGCGAACTTGTTCGAGCGAGACGCCGACTGCAGTCCTCGCCCGCCCGCTATGAGATAGCCGCGAGCGTGAAAGGGTTGGACTTGTCGCGTGCGTGTCTCATGATGGCGAGCATAGGAAAGCCATCGTGTTCGACTTGATAGAGTTCGACCGGATTGCGGTCGCGAATGCGGTGCTTGCTATGATTCGAGGGAAGACCTGGAAGCGTGCGGATTTTAGAGTGGACTTGAGGGGTCCTATTCGATTGCAGCCAGGGGTTGCGAGGGAAGTTATTGCGGTGTCGTTGCCGGGTAGGAGTCATGTGAGGGATGTCATCAATTGCTACTGTCGGTGGTTGCAGCCCTGAGCGAATGGCGCCTGTTTGCATCAAAAAGCGTGGAGCTTGAGGGGGGAAGTTCGATTACGGCCGGGATAAGGCGAATGTGTGGCCATGATATGCCCGGCGAACTGGCGGAGGAAGGAGTGGCGCGGGGAAGGCGCCCAGCAGAGCCTTCTTACGCTGCCAAGGGCGAGCATCGACGCGGCTCGGCGTATGGAGTTCGACCGGATTGGAGTCGCGAATACAGTGCTTGCTTGGATTCGAGGGAAGGCTTAGAGTTAACCAGCTGTATGTCCACACAGATACCTGTATACACTCACAGATTCCCTGTAAGGGGTCAGGTGGCCCATGACTCTAAGTGCTTGATAAACTAACATATTCTCTAGCCAACATCTGGTATAGTCTCACCAGATACCTGTATAACACCTCAGCACTATGGGGTCAGGTGGCCCGCAGCGTAAGTGCTTGATAAGTCAACTGGTATTTGTGGCGCCCCACCTACTAACCCCGGGCAACGAGGCGGGACCTTGAAGATCAATCTTGGCGGCAAGGAGCTTATGCAAAGGCCGCTGGTTTTGCTGAGATCCATCCCCGAGGGGCCGCTCTATAACCGCCTTCTCGACGAAGCCGGCCAGCAACGTGTTCATCGCCGCGGGCGGTATTGTCACACCGCCCAAGAGCCATGCGCTCCTGCCGGGGATCACCCGCGATGTGCTGGTGGAAATATTGCCCGCGGCAGGGATCCGCTGCGTGGAAACAGAGGTTCCGCGCGCCGAGCTGATGGGCGCGGAGGAAATTTGGCTGACGAGCTCGGTCCGCGAGATCCTGCCGGTGACCGTCTTGGACGGGCATCCCGTGGGCCGCGCTGAACCGGGACCGCTGTGGTTGCGGGCGTTTGAACTGTACGAACAGTTTAAGGCGAGCCAGGGGTTAAAAGACGCACGACTTTAAGCGGCACATGGGGTGCGCTGGTCGTCTGTAGTGTTCTGTAACTCAAATAAAACACTATCGGCGTCGAAAATCAGATTCGTCATTCCCGCGAAGCGGGAATCCAGCGCCGGCCTATGTCCGCATGGATTCCGGCTCGCGTCCGCTGCGCGGACTTGGCCGGAATGACGGGCTGTGTTATGCGGCGTGTTCCGTGACACTCCACTAGCGATGCGCGGGTGTTGCTCCAACGACGGCCGAAAAAGCGGTAGGATGACGTGTCATGGAGATCTTCAAGGAATTCTCGATCGAGGCCGCGCACCTCCTTCCTAACGTTCCCGAAGGCCACAAGTGCC
The DNA here is from genome assembly GCA_030859565.1 of Pseudomonadota bacterium. Lineage (NCBI taxonomy): Bacteria > Pseudomonadati > Pseudomonadota > Pseudomonadota bacterium. Next base: position 7,171 of record JALZJW010000132.1, on the reverse strand, counting down.
GCCGCCTGCATGGCCACTCGTTCCACATCGCAATCCATGTCCGTGGCACGCCGGAGCCGAAAAGCGGTTGGGTCATGGATTTCGCCGATGTCGGGGAGAAATTCCAGCCGCTTTTCGAGACGCTGGATCATCACTGTCTTAACGACATCGAGGGCCTGGAGAATCCGACCAGTGAGAACCTGGCCCGTTGGATCTGGCAACGGCTGAAACCCGTCCTTTCGCAGCTTACAAAAGTCGTGGTCCGCGAGACCTGCACGGCCGGTTGTGTTTACGAGGGGGAGGAGGAGTCATCGATCGGATCCGGTGATAAGGCGGGTGCCGCGCTCGAAGGTCAGGTACGACCAGAGCCACTGCAGGGCGACGAGCAGACGGTTGCGCAGGCTGATGAGAAAATAAATGTGCGCGAGGCCCCAGATCCACCAGGCGAGGTTCCCTTTAAGGCGCAGCCAGCCGAAGTCGATGACCGCTGATTGGCGCCCGACTGTAGCGAGGTTGCCCCGGTTACGATAGCGAAACGCCGGGGGCGCGGGCTGCCCCGCGATCCGCGCCTCGATCAGCCGCGCGACATAGACACCCGCTTGTTTGGCGGCCGGAGCAATCCCGGGTACCGGCCTGCCCTGGGGGTCCAGCACGAGAGCTGCATCGCCGATCACGAACACGTTGGGTAAGCCCGGTACGGAGAGGTCGGACTTCACGATGACACGGCCGGCCCGATCGTGTTCGGCGCCCAGCCACTGCGCCGCCGGCGCGGCCGCGACTCCCGCCGCCCACAGGATGGTGGCCGCGGGGATGGGGCTGTCGCCGAGCGACACGCCGCCCGCGTCGCAAGCCGTCATCGGCTGGCCTAAGAGTACCTCCACGCCGAGCCGCCCGAGCGAGGTGAGGGCGAACTGCGAGAGGGCCTTGGGGAAGGCCGCCAGCACGCGCGGGCCGGCCTCGATGAGCAGAATGCGGGCGCTGCGCGGATCGATGTGGCGGAAGTCAGCCGAGAGCGCCTTGCGCGCCAGCTCCGCGATAGCCCCGGCCAGCTCCACCCCCGTCGGTCCCGCGCCGACGATCACGAAGGTCAGCAGGCGTTTCCGCTCGCGCTCATCGGTTTCCATCTCAGCCTGCTCGAAGGCGGAAAGGATGCGCCGCCGGATCGCCGTGGCATCGTCGAGGTGCTTGAGCCCGGGGGCAAACGGTTCCCAGTCTCCGTGGCCGAAATAGTCGTGCCTGACTCCTGTAGATAACACTAGATAATCATAGGGGAGCGATCGCTCGCCCAGGTGCAACACTTTCCGCGCCGCATCGACCGCGGTCACTTCGCCCAGCAAGACCCGCGCGTTCGGCTGACGCCGCAGCAGGCGGCGGATGGGCCAAGCGATATCGCCCGGAGAGAGGGCGGCGGTGGCGACCTGATAGAGCAGCGGCTGAAACAAATGGTAGTTCTGACGGTCCACGACGGTGACGGCGAGCGGAGCGTCCGCTAGAGCCTTTGCCGCGGCCAGTCCGCCGAACCCGGCTCCGACGATCACGACTTGCGGTTTGCGGGCCGGCTCTGATTTTTTACTCCCCGTATCCCGGGGCGTGTTCTCATGCACGGCCATGCTTGTCCTAAACCATCCCGCATTGCAAGCCTGATCTGCTTTTCCGTTTATCACCAGCGTTGAGCGCTCACACCCATCGGTGAGTCCATGGCCGCCGTCGCATGCTTGATGATCATATGCGGCGTGAGGGTGCGAAAGCCTTCCGGGATCGGGTTTATGGTATTCATGGAATGCTCTCATTACCCAAATAACGGGCCTTCCAAATAGCCGCTGCCAAGCGCGGCCTGTCGATACGTATCCTCGGCGCCTGCGTTATAACACAGTTATGTTAGCAGCGATAAACGTTTACCGTCGAGTGCGCGCCGGCCCACTGCGCAGAGCTTGCGGGCCCCACCGAAAAGATACTACGCTTGCGAAACTGCGTTGAATTTCCTATCCTTTATCCTTTGGAGGGGAGAAAGCATGAGCGACGGTACCACTCAGGTCAGGGGCTGGGTCCCGTGGTGGCAGACGTATCTCGCGGCGGCGTTTGGTGCGTTCTGTCTCGGATTCGGCGATCTGATGAAGAACGGCAAGACGGCAACGGTGATGCAGATATCTGAGGTGATCCGGGAGCATCTCGTGCCGGGGTTCGGCGCGGGGGCGCTGGTAGCGCTTATTATATTGGTCATGCTTGGCATCGGTTATTGCTGGATCCAAGGCCCGAGCACGTTAACCGATGCCTTCAACCGCGGCTTCTCTGTGTTCGCGATTCTCGCCGTAGCGGCCTCTAGCCCGGAGCTGCCCCAAGGGCTGGGGGGCGCGCTCAATACGAGCCGTGAGCTTGTGCCCAGCGAGAATAGCGTTTTGCGCTCGGCCAACGCGCAGCCGCAGGCCAATGCCCTTTCGCGCCTGTCGGCGGAGCCGCTTGGCCAGGTCGTGATCGTGTTGCCCGCGCTCAAGAAGCTCGAGGTGCCTCCAGTCTGGACGGCGACGCTGCGCAATGCCGAGACTGGAGAGATCGTCGGGGTCGAGCAGGCGCAAACGAGTAAGCTCACCATCGAAAAACCGCAGGGGCGATATCTCTTGGAGGTCGATGTGCCAGGCTATCGGCGTATTCAATCTGATCTCATTGTGAAGGAAGGCCAAATCGATGCCTACGCGGTGACGCTAACAGAAAGCTGGCAGCCGCTCACTCTGCAGCGTTTGTACGGCGCGGAGTCAACGCCGTTACTGAAGCTACCGCCTTCCGACCGCTACCGGGTGTTAGGTGTCGCCCATTTCCGTGCCAAGGACTACGACGGGGCGGTTGGCTATTACAAGCGAGCGCTGGCGGAGCGCCCCAACGATGCCGAGACCTACAATTTCCTTGGCTATGCGGAGTTTCGCGCCGGTCGCTTTGGCCCGGCCGAGGAGGCGCTGAAACGCGCGATCGCGATCAATCCCAAATACTTTATTGCGCGGCTGAATCTAGCGAAGCTCTACTGTTCGCAAGGCCAACCGGAACTAGCCAAAAGTGCGCTGCGGGCAGACGGTGCGATGCGCCCCGAGGAACTCAAGGCCGCGGTCGATGATGGTGAATTCCGTCAGGCGTGCGAGGCGATTTATGAGGAGATCGCTCTGTCGCCGGCGAGTGGTGGGGAAAATTAATATACTACGCGGGCGGGGGTATGGACCCGCCCTTGACCAAAGGGGAGAGCTGCGCTTCTCCCCTTTGGAAACCCCATCGCTAACGTGCCTGCGGTTTGCGGTCCGGCTCTGATTTTTTACTCACCACATCCCGGGGTGTGTCCTCATGCGCGGCCATGCTTTCTCCTAAACCGTCCCGCATTGCAAGCCCGATATGCTTTTCCGTTTATCACCAGCGTTGAGCGCTCACACCAATTGGAATTCCGGCGCATACTTCGCGAGCCCGGCATGTCCGCGCAAGGCCCCCGCGCGCAGCTCGATCGCCATGAACACGCCCTCCGGGACAGCGTATTCACTCCGGATGCCGTAGTCGCTCGCGGGTACGAAACCAAAGCGCGGGTAATAGTCCGGGTGGCCCAACGCCACAACGCCCGCCAAGCCCGTTTTTCGGCACGCGTCGAGCCCAGCCTTAACCAGCAGGGAGCCAATCCCCTGTCGCTGTAGCGTCGGCACTATCGCCATCGGCGCGAGACCCGCGACAGGCAAGGCCGCTCTCTCCGTCTCGATGGTGACTGGGCTGAACAATATGTGTCCCACCACGTGGTCATTTCTTACGGCAACGAGGGAGAGGATGATCCTACCGCGAGCGCGGAGAGTATCGACAAGCTGGGCCTCTGCCGGGCGGTCGAACGCCTGTTCGTTGAGGTAACGGATGTCGGCGGTATCGCCCGGTTTTTCTGGACGTATGATCACGGTGCTTCGATCCTCTTGCTGTTATGGAGACTCTTACTTCTTTTCATCGCGAAGCTATTGGAATACAGTGTCGACCCGATCGCCTTTTTCCATGCCGGCACGGACGAAAGTCTGCTGGTATTAGAGCTTGAGCCCGCGTAGGGCGCAATAGCCTTGGCGTATTGCGCCGCATGGATTCAACCTCGTTCACCCGCCTCAACATCGCCTGTGGGCCCATTGGCCCAATGCAAAGGATAAACGCCACGTTCGACATAACGATGAAACGTCGAATGGGACCAATTCGCCACCCGTTGGACATAGCGCGGGGAGTCTGGCAACGGCGGTTTTGAGAACTCCGGGATGACGCGGAAGCCACCAACGGGATGCTGCAGATCCTGGAAAACGCCGAGGCTATCCTGAAATTACGCTCCCTGCGCTCAAGTGGCGACTTCGAGGCGTACTGGGTGTTCCACAAGGCCCAAGAGCTCAAGCGTAATCATACCTCTCGCTATCCTCTGAAGGAGGCTGCTTGACTTCAATGAACGTCGTTCTAAAAGAGCCGCACCCGATCGTTATACTAGCCGTGCCTCTTGACGAAAAAGGGCGTTTATTTTGCCTATGCCCCAGTCGTATCTTCCCTCTTGATGAAATAGGGCTTTTGAAAGTAACAGGCGTAAATTTAGAGAAGGCCTTTGTCGCTTAAAACATTTCGCATAGTGGTGAACGAGAAATCGCTTAACAACTTGCGTAGCCTTGGCTCGGTCTTGTGCAGATTTATATAGTGCCGAAATTGAGAAAGTAGTCCGGCGGTTTTGATACGGGGTTGTTCCGGATCAATCTCCCACGGATGAAGATAGAACAGAAATTCGTGGCCCGCGTTATTGATATTCTGCAGGGCGGATTTAGTTAAGCCGTAAGGGAATAGACGAAAGTAACCGCCGCCGGCAACGGGAACCTTCAATTTCTTATAGGTGAATACAGAAACCGGAAACTCAATGATGTCGAAACCTGCCGGGGTACGTAGCCGGCTCGGGAACGGGTAAGCTTCCGGTATACCATAGTTGTCATGCCGGATCGGGACGATACTGGAATCGTATTTGAAGCCGGCTTCGTAAATGATATCGAGGGCCCAAAGCGAGGCGCGGGTAATAGAATAGGTTGCTGCGCGATATCCGATTACATGCTGCTGACACAGGTCTTCCAGTAACGCTTTGCTGCATTGTGTTTCGTCGCGAAATTCCTGCTTGGATTGGGTATACACTAATACGTGACTCATTCCATGGGAAGCGATTTCGTGTCCGCGGGTGGCGATTTCGCGAACCAATTCGGGGTGGCGTTTTGCCACCCATCCGAGTATAAAGAAGGTGGCTTTCACCGAGTGAGCATCGAGTAAATCGAGTAATGCATGGGTGTTGTTAGCCACTCTCGATTCATAGGTGTCCCACGTGCTCTTGCTTATTACGCGAGCAAAAGCTTGTACGTGATAGTAGTCTTCGACGTCAATTGTGAACGCGTTATACATACAGAAGCCGTTAGCGACTTTTCAGCAGCAACCTAATTCACCGGATATCTGATGGTTATGTGATACGTTTATTCTTGGGGCCTGCGACAAGCACTGTTTCACAACTGCGCAAAGATATGGAGCATATTAGCGGCCGTTCAAACCGAACCGTTTCGTCGCCATTTCTTCAACAACTCGACCAATGGCCAGGCACGCCGTCGCGGCGGGTGAGGGTGCGTTTATTACGTGAATGGCGTTCTCGTAGAATTCGAATTTGAAATCGTCGATTATTTCACCGTCTGGCCCAAGGGCTGTCGCGCGCACGCCGCAACGGCTCGCCACGATGTCATCGCTTTCGAGCGCCGGAATAAGCTTGCGCAGACGCTCCAGGAAAAATGTTTTAGAAAACGCGCCACGGTATTCATCGAGACCAAAGCGCCAATGTTTCCTAACAAACCTCCATGTACCACCGAACAAGAGAGCATCGGAGGTATCCCGGAAACTAAATGCCGTTTTTGTGTAGCCCTCGCGTTTAAATACAAGCACTGCGTTGGGCCCGCACTCCACACCACCTCGAATCATACGAGTAAAATGCACGCCGAGAAAGGGGAACCTCGGGTCTGGCACTGGGTAAACAAGATTGCGTACCTTGTGTACTCCTTTCTCGGTAAGGTCGTAATAATCTCCGCGAAAACCCAAGATACGTACGTTGCTTTTCGATTCATTTTCGTGGGCGATGCGGTCGCTTTGGAGTCCCGCGCAGATTACGACATGACCCGCGTCGAACGTGCCGCGGTCAGTTATAATCTCGGTAGAGTTGTGGTGGTGAACAAAGCTTTTCGCTTTAGTTCCTAAAAAGATCTTGCTATCGATAAACTGCTGTTGTAGCAGTTCGCCGAGCTTATCTGTCAACGCTACGAAATCGATGATACCCGTACAACCTACCCAGATACCGGCGATGCCTTCGACGAAAGGCTCGATTTCTTTAATTCGCTTCGCATCGATCAACTCGATGTTTTCCACGCCGTTAGCTTGCCCGTTTGCGAACAGCTTGTTCAGGAAAGCTAGTTCTTTTTCCTGTGTAGCCACGATGATTTTTCCGCAAATGTCGTGGGCAATCTTATGCTCTTTAGCGAAGGCTACTAACTCTCGGCGGCCTTCGACGCATTGTCTTGCTCTACGGGAGCCCGGTTTGTAATAGATGCCAGAGTGGATAACACCCGAGTTGCGGCCGGTTTGGTGGGCCGCTAGCCTATCTTCTTTTTCGAGTACAGCTACCTTCAGGTTCGGGTGCCGGACGTTAAGCCTGTAGGCTGTGGCGATGCCGACGCAACCTCCACCCACAACGACCACGTCAAAATGCTGTTTTTTCACGATGTTCTTGTCGGGTTTTCAAAATGAGTAACCGGAGCGGCGCGAGCAGCCTGTTCCCGGCAATTTCGAAATAAAAGGTGTACGGCTACCTTATAAATGACGATTTGGTCTCATGAGGTCAGTCTGCCATTATTTTTTGAGGAAAGCCGCCAGCGTAAGATAACCGAGTTTGGAACGCCGCCCCTAGCTCTTTCGCTACGGAATCGAGATTACCGTCGCGCGCTTCCAGGGTCTTAAGGATCGCCTCGCGCTCCAAGCTATCGAGGCGCACGAGCGGCTCTTGATGTCTGGGTCTTACCGTCTTGGGCAACCAAGATCCGGGCATGATCTCGCTACCGTCCGTTACCACCATTGCGCGGATCACGAGATTCTCAAGCTCGCGTATGTTGCCCGGGAAATCATAGGCGCATAAGGCTACCAGGGTCTC
>JALZJW010000131.1 GCA_030859565.1 Pseudomonadota bacterium | reverse complement strand
GCCGAGTTCAGTAAAATGATCGAAACGTATACCGGTCGGCTCGGCCCGGAGTAATCTAGTCAATCAAATAGTAGCAACACACATGAGGAGGCATCATGGCGAACACGATACCGTTGGACAAAATGTCGCTGGAAGAACGGCTCCAACATGAATAGAAACGAAACATTGAAACTTCTTCAAGCCCACAAGCCGCACTTGGCCCGCGAGTTCGGGGTGACCGCTCTGGCTCTGTTCGGCTCTGCCGCGCGCGATGTCGCGGGCGCGAACAGCGACATTGACATCCTGATCGCCTTCGATGGCCCGGCTACCTCAAAGCGTTATTTCGGTGTCCAGTTCTATCTGGAAGATCTGCTGGGCCGCCCGGTGGATCTGGTGACGGAAAAGGCGCTGCGTCCGGAGCTGCGTCCCCATATCGAGCGGGAGGCCATCCGTGTCTAATGTAGGGCAGGGCGAGCGTGAATGGCGTTTCTATGTTGACGACATGATCGCCTTCGGACAGAAGGTCCTGTCTTACACCAACGGTTTGGATCAGCCCGCTTTCGTTGCCGACGAGCTCACCTACGATGCCACGTTACGCAACTTGGAGCTCATCGGCGAGGCGGCTACCCGCATCCCCGACGCGGTGCGCGCCGCTCATCCCGACATCCCGTGGCGGTTGATCATCGCCACGCGCAACCGCCTGATCCACGCCTACTTGGGCATTGACGACGATACGCTCTGGAGCATCATCCAGGACGACATCCCCGCGTTGCTAGCGGCCTTGCAGAAGCTCAAGCAAGCCCACCCGTGATGTGACCGCAACAAGACGGATAGCTCTCCATGGCCAGAAACAAATCGGACACCAAGAAAACCGTCGAAACCCTCAAGCACGACGAAGCGACGCGAAAGAACATCCCGACTGCCGAATATCAGTCGGTGATGCAGAAGCACGAGCAGGCCCCCGTGCGCGTCGCCTACGAGCGTGGCGCTGCCGGGCTCGACGATGCAAAAGAGCGGCGCAACCGCGACCTCGATCCGCAGCTCGTCTGGCGCGGCAAGGACGAGCAGGACTGGAGCGAACTCGTCGTCCACGCCCCGCCGCTCTACATCCAAGAGAAGGTACACCCCAAGGTGCTCATCGACGACCTGCTCAAGCAGACTCGCGAGCAGCGCGCGCAAGAAGTGGGCGCGCAGATCGACCTCTTTGGCGACTTCAACGGCATCCCTCAAGGCGTGGACAAAACCGAGTTCTACCAGCACGAGCAGAACTGGTCGAACCGGATGATCCTCGGCGACTCACTGCAGGTAATGGCGAGCCTCGCCGAGCGCGAAGGACTGCGCGGCAAGGTGCAGTGCATCTACTTCGATCCGCCGTACGGCATCAAATTCAACAGCAACTTCCAGTGGAGCACGACCAGCCGCGACGTGAAGGACGGCAAGGCCGACCACATCACCCGCGAGCCGGAGCAGGTGAAGGCGTTCCGCGATACGTGGCGCGATGGGATTCATAGCTACCTCACGTATCTGCGCGACCGGCTGACCGTGGCTCGTGATTTGTTGACGGAGTCGGGTTCGATTTTCGTGCAGATTGGCGATGAGAACGTGCATCGCGTACGGGCAGTGATGGATGAGGTATTCGGGGAAACCAACTTCGCTGCACAGATCGCTTTTATCAAAACGGCTGCCGTCAGCAGCCCCGAGGCAAAGACCAATGTCATTGCCGACCTCTTCGACTATGTTCTTTGGTATGCAAAGGACATAGACAGCGTGAAATATAGGCAACCTCTCCGTCCCAAAGAACTGGGTGGAAAAAGCGAATACAAGCGGATTGAACTCCCAGATGGCTGGCGCAGGTCCCTTTCCACAAGCGAGGGCGATGAAACTACTTCCGACAAATACCCCGACGCCCGGTTCTATCGCCAAGACAACATCGTCTCGACCGGGTATTCGGTAACTCTGTCAGTTCCATTTCATGCCTTCGGTATCTCGTTTCAGCCGAATGCCAGTTCACATTGGAAGACCACAATTTCAGGGATGGAAAAGCTGCTCCGCGCCGGGCGGCTTGAACCACGAGGGAAGCAACTCTCCTATGTTCGGTTCTTCGATGACTTCGCGGTCACACCAATCGGCAACTCATGGGATGATGTCGTGTTGAGCAGCCGGGCTGAAGAAAAGGTCTATGTGGTGCAAACCAGTTCCAGAGTGATCCAGCGCTGCATCCTCATGACCACCGACCCTGGCGACCTCGTGCTCGACCCGACGTGCGGCTCCGGCACCACTGCTTATGTTGCCGAGCAATGGGGCCGCCGCTGGATCACGATCGACACCTCGCGCGTTGCGCTAGCGCTGGCCCGCGCCCGCATCATGGGCGCGCGCTATCCGTTTTACCTGCTGGCCGACTCGTCCGAGGGAAAACGCAAAGAAATGGAATTCGTAGGTCGGGTTAGCGATAGCGTAACCCGACAACCCGCGCCGCAAACGTCGGGTTACGCTGCGCTAACCCGACCTACCGGAACTACGGGAACGGCCGCGCAAGGCAACATCCGCCACGGCTTCGTCTATGAGCGCGTGCCGCACATCACGCTCAAGTCCATTGCCAACAACGCGGAAATAGACGTTATCTGGGACAAGTGGCAGGCGACGCTGGAACCGCTGCGCGAACTGCTGAATCACGCACTGGGCCGTACCCCTCCGCGTCATGCCCGCGAAAGCGGGCATCCAGAGTTCGAAAAACCGGATTTCCGCGTGCGCGGGAATGACGGAAAGGTGGCGTGGGAGGATTGGGAAATCCCGCGCGACCTTTTCGCCGTCATTCCGGCGAAGCCTGCCCCGTACTCCGATACGGGGGCCGGAATCCAGAAAGAAGCGAAAGACTGGACTCCGGCTTCCGCCGGGGTGACGGATGCGGCGAAGAAGCTGCACGCCGAGTGGTGGCAGGCCCGCATCGCCCGCCAAAAGGAGATCGACGCCTCGATCGCCGCCAAGGCCGAGTTCGAGTACCTCTACGACAGACCCTACCAGGACAACAAGAAGGTCCGCGTGGCCGGGCCGTTCACAGTTGAAAGCCTTTCGCCGCACCGCGTGCTGGGCGTGGACGAGAACGACGAACTGATCGACCCGAATGATCAGCGCGTAGCTGAGCCGGGCGCGGACTACGGCGCGAAGCAGTCTTTCCCGCAGATGATCCTGGAGAATCTCAAAACCGCCGGCGTCCAGCAAACGCACAAAGAAGACAAGATCACCTTCACCGCGCTCAAGCTCTGGCCCGGCGATCTCATTTGCGCTGAAGGCCGGTATATCGAAACGCGCCCCTCACCCCAACCCTCTCCCTCCGGCGGGAGAGGGCAGGGTGAGGGGGACGGAGCCGAGAAGCGCGCTGCCATTTTCATCGGACCGGAATTCGGTACGGTCACCCGCCCCGATCTGGTCGCAGCTACCCGCGAAGCCGGCGACGCCGACTTCGATGTACTGATCTCCTGCGCCTTCAACTACGAGGCCCACGCCACCGAGTTCAGCAAGCTCGGCCGCATCCCCGTGCTCAAGGCGCGCATGAACGCCGATCTGCACATGGCCGAGGACCTAAAGAACACCGGCAAAGGCAACCTCTTCGTCATCTTCGGCGAACCCGACATCACGATCCTCGATGGCGACGACGGCAAGATCCGCGTTAAGGTTAACGGTGTTGATGTGTTCCACCCGCAAACCGGCGAAGTCCGCAGCGACGGCGCCGACGGCATCGCCTGCTGGTTCATCGACACCGACTACAACGAAGAAGGCTTCTTCGTCCGCCACGCCTACTTCCTCGGCGCCAACGACCCCTACAGCGCGCTCAAGACCACGCTGAAGGCCGAGATCAACAAAGAAGCCTGGGCGACCCTCAACAGCGACACCTCACGCCCCTTCGAAAAACCGAAGTCCGGGCGCATCGCCGTCAAAGTCATCAACCACCTCGGCGACGAAGTCATGAAGGTATTCAAGGTAACTTGAACCGGGAAATGGAGAACAGCGTAATGGCGACTAAAAACCTTAAAGCGGCACGCGCTCGTAAACGAAGCCTTGGCGCACCGAAGGTGCGCGAGTGTTTAGTGGTGAGTGACTAGTGGATAGTTCTTCTTCGCTAGCCACTGACCACTATTCACTGCCGCCGCTTTGGCGGCGGCCCGGCCTTCGCGGGAAATTGCTACTGGTGGGTAAGTTGCCGGAAAAGTTGTGCGATCGCGGACAAGGGTTTTTTGACCTATGCTTGATCGTACCCCTAGGGCGGGGCGGCGAGTGTATCGAGGTAGGCTAGGTGGATTGCTGCACCGAAGCAGGCATAGTAAACCTTGCGTACTGCATCGGAGCGGCCTAAAAAGTTCCTGACCTCGCGTACGGCGATCGCCGCGGCCTCACATATCGGATACCCGTAGACCCCGCAGCTGATGGCGGGAAACGCAATCGTGGCGAGGCCGTACTGGGCAGCGAGATCGAGGCTCTGCTGGTAGCACGAGGCTAGTAGGTCCGCCTCGCCGTGGTGACCGCCTCGCCAGACCGGACCGACCGTGTGAATGACGAAACGCGCCGGCAGGCGGTAGCCTTTCGTGATTTTAGCGGAGCCCGTCGCGCATCCTTCGAGGGTACGGCACTCGGCGAGCAACTCGGGCCCCGCCGCCCGGTGAATCGCCCTGTCCACACCGCCGCCGCCGAGGAGCGAGGTGTTGGCCGCATTGACGATGACATCCACCTCCAGCGTGGTGATATCAGCGGTAACGGCCTCGATGGCGGTCATCGTTGCAGCCTATGCACAACGCATCCCAGCGGGCGCCGGATGGCGCCATCGAACAAAACTACGGTAGCGCCAGGAGCAGCGGTCCCGACCGCGCCCCTGAAACTTCGGGATGTTCACTCAGGATCAGGCTCGTAATATATCTTCAGCCTGGTCTTTCGGTTTATCCACCATCAGCAGCACGTTACCGGCCTCGATGGTTTTCTGGTAGTCCTTGATTCGGGAACCTACGCCGATGCCTGCGCTCGCTCGTTGCCGCGACCACGCGTGTGCGTTGGCTCCAAGCGGGCGATATGAAACAGCGCCTCGCCTTCGCTGACGAGCGGTAATTTAGTGCACCCTACGATGATGCCGATGGCGGGTGTTTTAACCGCGGCTTCGCGTTCGCCGAAGGGATCGGCCACGATCCCGAGGAGCTGATTCTTTTTGACACGCGCGCCGAGACAGGCCACGGTACGCAGGATACCGCTCTGGGGCGCGCGCACCCAGACGCTTGATTTAGCCGTGTACCGCTTTGGCCGATGGCCGCTTTGGCGCCGCCCGGATAACATACCGAGGGCCCGCATCACGGCGAGCACGCCTTCAAATCCCGTTTGGATCGCGGTCTCGTCGAAGCGCAAGGCTTCGCCTGCTTCGTACACGATGACCGGGATCCCGCGGCTCGCCAGCGCCTTACGCATGGAACCTTCGACCAGAGCGGTATTGACAATGACGGTCGATGCAAAGGCGCGCGCCATCCGTAAGGTTTCAGGATCGCCGATACAGGCACGAATTTGCGGGAGGTTATCGCGGTGAATGGCCCCGGTGTGGAGATCGATCCCGTGGGTGCACAGCGCGGCGATTTCGCGGAAAAAAACATCGGCGAGCCGCGCCGCCAAGGATCCCTGCTCCGAACCCGGAAAACAACGGTTGAGATCCCGCCGATCCGGCAGGTAGCGCGATTGATTGATGAACCCATAGATGTTCACGACGGGCACGGCCAGCAGGGTTCCTTTCAAGCGGATCAGGTCTGGAACGTCCAGGACCCGCCGGATGATCTCCACGCCGTTGATCTCGTCCCCATGGATCGCCGCGCACACAAAGAGCCTGGGACCGCTTTGGCGGCCGTGGATGACCCGGACCGGAATCGTCAGCGCGGTATGGGTATAGAGACGCGGGATCGGCAGGTCGATGAGCTGGCGCTGACCGGCGGCAACGTCGATTCCGCCGCAGCGGATGGGTGCTTGCGGCATGACTTACCCGCTGCCTCGGGTGCGGGTCTTTCCGCTGCGGGCGTTTTTCTCGATGAACTCGATGATCGCGCCCGCGATGTCGTTGCCGGTCGCGACTTCGATGCCTTCGAGTCCGGGGGATGAGTTCACTTCGAGCACCAGCGGACCATGATTAGAGCGCAGGATATCCACTCCCGCGACGTTCAGCCCCATTGTTTGCGCGGCGCGAACGGCCGTGGAGCGTTCCTCGGCTGTGATCTTGATCAGGCTGGCCGCACCGCCCCGGTGCAGGTTGGAGCGGAAGTCGCCGCTGCGGCTTTGGCGTTTCATTGCCGCGACCACCTTGTCGCCAATCACCATGCAGCGTAGATCGCTGCCCCCGGCTTCCTTGATGTACTCCTGTACCAAAACGCTTACCTTCAATCCTAAAAACGACTCGATCACGCTTTTCGCGGCATTATGCGTTTCCGCGAGCACGACGCCCATGCCTTGCGTGCCTTCGAGGAGCTTGATGACGAGCGGCGGGCCGCCGACCATCTGGATCAGATCCTCGATATCGTCGGGTTTATGCGCAAATCCCGTGACCGGCAGGCCGATACCCTTGCGCGAGAGCAACTGCAAGGCGCGCAGTTTATCCCGGGAGCGGCTGATGGCGACCGATTCGTTGAGCGGGTAAACACCCATCATTTCAAACTGCCGCAGCACCGCCGTGCCGTAGGAGGTTACCGACGCGCCGATGCGGGGGATCACGGCATCGAACTCTTCATGGTGCTGCCCCTTGTAATGAATACTCGGGCGATGGGAGGTGATATTCATGTAGCAGCGGAGCACATCGAGGGTCCGCACCTCATGGCGCCGCTGCTTGGCGGCCTCCACCAAGCGGCGGGTCGAATAGAGTTTCGGATTGCGCGACAGTATGGCAATCTTCATGGAGGCGGCTCGACAGCCGGTAAGCCCTGGCTCGATTGGAGATAAACACGGCGTAAGGCGCGGCCGCCGATGAAGGATTTCCCGGGATCCACGATCAGGCCCCCGGCCGCCATCGCCGTGCGCCCAAGCAGCAGGCGAAACAGCATGTCCTCGCGATTGGCGAGCGTGATTTCTATCGGCCAGGCTCGGTCCATGAAGCGTACGATGGAGTGAATGACAAAGCGTTGCTCGCGGTGTCCTCCCGAATCGCTCACGGTGCGACTATCCACGACGTCCGCGGTGCACACCCGCGTGATATCGGTCCGGCATTGCAAGGGATGGAGCCAGAATTCAACCTTGAGGTGTCCAGCGGTTTCATAGGTGTGCAGTTTGAACGTATGCAACGCCGAGGTGCGTGCGCCGCTGTCCATCTTGGCCTTGATGGCGGGGAGGCGGAGATCGGGAAACGCAACCCACTCCCGCCACCCGACGCGGATCGGTGGATCGGCCGGGCCGGGATATGGCTCGGCGAGGGCGCTGGTTTTCTTTGCCATGGGGCGTTTCTGTCAATGCGGCTTGCGGGGAAGATTATTCTTGCACGGTTTTTTTTATCTTCGCGGTCTCTTCCCCGCGACGTGGGTGCATCTCGATGGCCGCGGCATGCGACCTGAACTGAAGCCGGTGCAGCCGGGCATAGGTTCCGTGGCGCCGGAGGAGCTCGTCGTGGGTGCCGATCTCTTCTATTTTTCCGTGCTTCAGCACGATGATGCGATCGGCGTTTTCTATCGTCGATAAACGGTGCGCGATGATGATGCACGTGCGTCCCCGGCGCAGGGTATCCAGTCCCGCCTGGATGTGCTGCTCGGAGATGGAATCCAACGAGGATGTCGCTTCATCGAGGATCAAGAGGGGGGCATCTTTGAGGATGGCGCGCGCGATGGCAAGCCGCTGACGTTGGCCGCCAGAGAGCCGGACGCCGTTTTCGCCGATCAAGGTGTCCAGCCCCTCCGGCATCGTCGCAATGAAGTCACTGACATGCGCCGCCTCGACCGCCCTGAGAATCGCCGCCGCGCTCGCCTCGCGCATCGCGCCGTAGGCGATGTTGTTGCGGATCGTGTCGTTGAATAACAGCACCTCTTGGGTCACGAGGGCGATATTCCCTCTGAGAGCGTGCAAGCTCAGATCGGCAATGTCCACGCCATCGAGTAGGATGCGTCCCCGGCTCGGGTGATAAAACCGCGGCAGCAGATTGGCGAAGCTTGATTTCCCGCTGCCCGAGGGCCCCACCAACGCTATGGTCTCGCCCGCTTCGATCTTGACCGAGATCCCGTTCAGCGCGGGACTGAGGCGCGGCTCGTAGACGAGGCTGACGTTTTCATATTCGATGTCCCCGTGTGCCCGTTTGCAATCCCTCGCTCGGCTGTCTGGTTCCGGCGCTTCGTCAATCAGGCTGAACACGCTTTGCGCCGCCGCCAAACCGCGCTGCAGGTGCTCGTTGATGCCGGTTATGCGCTTAATGGGTGGTAGCAGTAAAGTCATCGCGGTAAAAAAAGCGACGAAATCACCGATGGTCAGCGTGCCGGCTACCGATAAGGTGGCCGCCAGGTAGGTGACCGCGGCTAAGACCACTGCCATCAGCGCTTGGATGATCGGGACATTGGCGGCGGAGACTGTCGCAATCTTCATCGTGAACTTTCGATTTTCATCCGCCGCCCGCTGGAAGCGCCCCGTTTCGTGATCTCGCCCCTGATAGATCTTGACCGCCTTGTGGCAATCGATCGCTTCCTGGGCCACTTCGGTGATGGCGCCCATGGAGTGTTGCACTTTCTGACTCATCACGCGCAAACGCCGGCTCGCGCCTAAGATCACCAAACCGACCACAGGCGCGATGATGAGCACCGTCAACGACAACATCCAGTTCAGGTACAGCATGTAGCAGAACAAGCCGAGCACCGCGAGTGAGTCTTTGACCAGCACGGTCACGCCGCGCGTTGCGGCTTGCGCCACCTGCGCCACGTCGAAGCTGAGTTTAGAGATCAAGACGCTGGAATTGGTGGTGTCGAAATAAGCCGAGGGCAGCATCACCAGGTTGCGAAACATCTGCTGGCGAAGATCGAGCACGACTTTCTGTGCGACCCAGTTCACGGACACGTCGCTGGCATAGGTGATCCCCCCGCGAAATAGGAAGAGTAAGACGAGGAGACCGGGTACCGTCAGCCGTGCGCCGGCGTCCTGCTCGATGAAGCTGCCGTCGAGCAAGGGCTTGAGCAAGGCGGGCAAGAGGGGTTCGGTGCATGCCAGCAGGACCATGCTGAGGAGGGAGATAGCGAACGTACGCCGGTAGGGATGGACATATCGCAGAAGACGGAGGTAGAGCGTTCGGCTATCGATCACAGCGGCATCCGCCATAGGGGTACCCGTCGAGGATTTGCCGCCCGAGCGTGAACCGCCCCCTACCCCCGTATTCTCCGCTCGCATTCCCTGCACCCCGGATCGACTCTAGAAAGATACTTCGCAAGCGCGCAGTATATACGTTCTAAGTTCGGAATTAGGCAATGTTTGCGTGTCGATAAAACATCCGATCGTCGCCGTGACCGGTTCATCGGGCGCCGGGACAACCTATATGCGGCGTGCCTTTTTGCATCTGTTTCGCCGCGAGCAACTCCAACCCGCCATCATCGAAGGCGATTGTTTTCATCGTTACGATCGTTCCGAGATGCAAACCGCGGCGGAACAGGCGGAGCGGGAAGGCCGCCATTTAACCCATTTCGGCCCGGAAGGTAACTTTTTCGACGAGCTCGAATGGCTCTTTAAGCGGTACGCGGATACCGGCTGTGGGCGGCGCCGCTATTATGTCCATAACGAAGAGCAGGCGGCTCGCCACCATCAACCGCCGGGAACCTTCACGGCGTGGGAAGACTTGCCGCCGGACACCGATTTGTTGTTCTATGAAGGACTCCACGGGGCATTAATAGCCGATTCGGTGAATGTTCTCCGCTACATTGATTTATGTATCGGCGTCGTACCGATCATTAATCTTGAATGGATCCAAAAAATCCACAGGGACCGGGTAGTGAGGGGCTACACGACCGCCTCGGCAACTCGCATGATCCTTAATCGCATGCATGATTATGTCTACTATATCACCCCGCAATTTTCGCGCACGGATATCAACTTTCAACGCGTGCCGACCGTGGATACCTCGAACCCCTTCGCCGCTGAGGAAATCCCAGGCGATGAAGAGAGCTTTGTCATCATCCATGTTCGAAATGTCAAGAAGCTGCAAGTCGATTTTCGCTATTTAATCGAGGTGTTGGATGGCGCCTTCATGTCGCGGCATGACACGATTGTGGTGCCGGCAGGAAAAAAAATTCTAGCTATCGAATTCATCATTACACCCGTCCTCGAGCGCTTGATGAAACGGCGCTCGCAAGCTGAATAAGGCATAACACCAGGTTTTTTGCCTGGATTCACTGAATCCTGTTCGTAACACGCCTCGGCAACTCCGGCCGAATACGAAATCGACATCACCGCGATCGCGGTGATGTCGGCAAGCTTCCAAGAACCCGGGCCTGCAGCGCATTAGCTCGGCGTTTCTGCTTGGCGAAAAAAATCCGCTGGCTCCGTGCGTGCGGCCATTACTATAATACCGCCAACAATAACTAGTGGGGGGGCTGTATGCGCTCGATACTCGTGATG
>JALZJW010000130.1 GCA_030859565.1 Pseudomonadota bacterium | reverse complement strand
TGTCGGAACGCTAGACTTCACCTACGGTGACGTTCAGCAAAAAGCTTAAAACTCGTTAAAACCCTTAACCGACGCCATTTTCTGCCACTACACAACAGAATTTATGCAACTGGAGGGGTGATGTCAGACACTATGAACGACTGTAGCGGCGATATCTCGTCGCCGCCGGATCAGAGCGGCCGGTATCCTATGCGGTGTTCCTCGCCGGTGCTACCTCGTAGGTCGGTGGGGCGCTCGGCACGGCCTACAATGATCCGATGAAGGCGATTCGCTTGACCACGCAAGCGATGGAGCAGTGTGGCGAGCGAGGAACGACTGCAGCGGCAGTATGTTATGCCGTCGAATGCGGTTCGCGTGAGCCTTCCAAGTATGGGCGCATTGCTGTGTCGATATAATTTTTCGTATGACGGATTGTGGGAAGGCAATCGCTACGCGATAAAGCGAGTAGCGCCTGTTATCAAAGAGGAACCTGACGAAATCGTCGTGGTCACCGTGTACACGTTTTTCTTTTGAGCGTAAATATCATGAAAATCGCCTATGACTCTGAAATAGATGCTCTCTACATCAGGCTCTTAGAAGGGAGCTACGAATGCCGCACTCTGAGGCTGAATGATGAGGTCGCGCTGAATATCGGACCGGGTGAAACACTTGTTGGTATTGAGATTTTGGACACGAAGCATGTGTTCGGTGCTGAAGAGATCCCTCGGCTTGTCGTGGAAAACGTGCGCTTGGCGGCCTCGAAATAGGATAACGTGGTCACCCATCCAGCCGGCCTCCTGCAATAGGGCGTAACGTATCGCGCCGAGATCCTCGGTGCTGAGCTTTCCACCGTCTCGCCCCTTGTGCCCATTATGTCAAAGGGCCGGTCGGGCGGATGGCCCGAAGGGCGATCCGCCCCACGGGTGGCTTCGGCCGGCTATCATTCCGCAGAACGCAGGGCTTGCGCCATATCCCCTGACTCGCGTTATGGCGTTACCAGCCGAACGCTCGGAAAATAGCTTTGAAAGCGATGCACATCGCGCGTCAGCAATGGCGCTTCGAGTACAGCCGCGTGGGCACCGATGAAAAAGTCCGGCAGCACACCGGTCCTTTCCCCGCCCCGGCGCCGATAGGCCTGATGCGCCTTAGCTGCCAGAAACAACGCCTCTCGCGAAATCTCCCTGTACGCAATGCCCACCTTTTCCAGAACGGCATCGAGGGCGGCGGGATGGTCGAAATCCGGTGAAATTTCGGCGTAGATTACAGGATTGATTAGCACCGGCCCGCGCCGGCTCCATTCGTCGAGGGCCGCAAGCGACCAGCCGCACCAATGGCGGTCCTCGTCGATCACGTCGATGAGGACGCTGCTATCGACAAGGATCACTTGAGGTTTTTGAAGCCTGGATCGTCCTCGTCGCGATCGTAGCCTCGGATTAGGTTCATGTATTCGTCCGTGCTCATGCCGAGGCGCCTACCGGTGCTCCTGAGCGCCGCGAAACGACTCCCGGCCTTTTTCCTCTTGGATAGAGACTTGACCGGACGGAGATTTACCTGGCCGTCGGCGGTGTACTCGAAGTCCACTTGGCTGCCCTCCTTGAGGCCCAGGTACTCGCGAATAGGCTTGGGTATGGTGACCTGTCCCTTGCTGGTGACCGTGGTGCTCATGTTCTTGTCCTTTTGGTATTACTGGAAAAGAAATAGTAATACTGCGGGGCCTGGATGGCAACCGCAAAAACCGGTAGGCGGATGCCTGGATGCGGGGAGCACCAAGGGACGGGCGCGTTAGTATCGTGTCGTCGTATGCCTCGGCGGGGCGCACGTGCCGGTACCGCCCATCCTCAATAATCCTCAAGTTCCTGCAATAGTTTCCCTTGTAGCACCTCGGTATTCTGTCCCCACTGCAAGAGTAAACCCTTGCAGCGAACGCCGGGACACCTCCTGGCACACGGTCAACAAGACCGTGATTTTATCTACTATTTAACTGACAGAGGTAATCATCATGAACAGCAAAGTATTGTCAATTAGCAATTGGAGAATTGCTGGAAATAGCCACACCCTATTGCAGGAGATCGCTTTGGCTAGCCTACTACCCATCTTGCTTGCGGTGTTTCCGCATTCGGTGCTGGCGGTGGATGGTGCAGACGGCTTAGCTTCGACAGGCAATGTCGTACTGGATGACTTTCCTGCATGGACAACAATTCTCAGCAGGGACGTCAACCTGGCTGCCGGCAACCATCAATGTGTCGCCATGGCGAGCACAAATGCAGTCAATCCCGGTGGAAATGATGACGAACAGCTCTACGATTTCGTCGTGAGCCGGAATAATTCAAATCCTTCCTCTCCCGGTGCTTCTAAGCGCACCATCGATCTCGCAGACGTAGGTGGGCAAGCGGACCCAAACGTGTGGCCAGTGGCTACCAACATCTTCGAGAGCGTCCCTGCAGGGAATCACAAGTTCCGTTTTTTGGGCAGAGAGCGAGAGGCGGGTAACCGGAACATGACCGTTAATCATTCCGCCCTCTCGGTGGTTTGCTTCCAAGGTGCTCCACTCTAGTCGGCTGGCCCAGCCGAGTTATTGATCTCCTCCCCGCGGTCGCGCGCGGAGGAGATCAAATTTCTCTGTCCGAGATGAACGTAGGATAATGGCTATGCGCACCAAGTTGATCGTTTCCCCTAGTCGGCATCCACGTTGGGCCGTTTTTGTCGGCGGTGTATTCCTCTTTGCCTTGAGTTCGCACTCGCTATTCGCTGCCGAGCCTTCCACGAGCACTCTGGAACTGCGTTATGCTAACGGTCTTATCGATGCCCATCTGGAGCAGGTTCCGCTCGGCGAAGTTTTGCAGTTACTTGTCCTTGAAACCGGGATCGAGGTAAATTCTTTGGACCCAAACATCGTGTCATGGCGAGTCTCCCTCGCCCTGCAATCGGTGCCTGTGGATGAGGCAATCAAGGCGATTTTAGACGGCCTGTCCTATGCGCTCCATGCCGGCCCTAACAAGCATGAGGTTATAGTTGCTTCCACGCCACCCCGAGCCGCTGGAACCGGCATCAAGACGTCCGGCGGCGAACGTACGCTTTCCGCGTTAGGTCATGGCGGTGCCAAACAAGGTAAGGATGTACCTCAGACCCTAGACGATTTTCAGCCCATCAGCGAGGTGGCGCTTTCATACGGTGATGGCGGGCAGGAGGGCGACTCGTCCGCACGATCGGCGTCTGGCCAAGAATACAACGAGGCGCTCCTTGAACGCGCGCTCACTGCGCTCGGTTCGCAGCATAGGAATTTGTACGAGCAAGCGATCGATGAACTGGCCGCCTTACAAGATCCGCGGGCCGTCGAGGCCCTGGCGCAGGCGGTTTTGCCCGCTACCGGCCTCGACGCCGATACCCGAGAGCGGGCGGCAAGCGCGCTTTCTCAACATGCGATCAATTCCCGGTTTTCCGATCCCGTTTCGGTCGAGCCAATGCAACGACTGACGAAAGACTAAGGACGAAATCGTCCGCGGGATTGCAGTGAATACCTTGCAGCTAATGCAAAAGTACTAAAAACCCGTTTTTCAGGACATGTCAAGTTTTATTAGGTTGCTCTCACTTACTCCCGTTCTATAATCCACATCACGTGGCCGAATAGTTGGCCAACTGTGACCTGAATCGATGCAAAGGTAAAGCAAGGCCCACCACCGAATCGTATTCATTACCGTAAAGCATAACCGTATGCCCCTACACGTTCCGAGCCTAGCCAAGAAGCTACAGTGTTTGTATCAGCGCCACGAGCGCGTTAATACGCACGAGTTATTGGCGGAGCATCTCGGGATCGCACCGAACAACATCTCGATCTGGATGAACGGCAAC
Organism: Pseudomonadota bacterium; assembly: GCA_030859565.1. Lineage (NCBI taxonomy): Bacteria > Pseudomonadati > Pseudomonadota > Pseudomonadota bacterium. Next base: position 6,924 of record JALZJW010000130.1, on the reverse strand, counting down.
GAGGTCCGTGCGCGGGAGTTGGTGCCGAACCGGCATATCAAGCGTATCACGGATCTATTTGAGGTACCCGTGCAGTGTCTGGAGATCGACTCGCTAGAGGAATTCAAGGCCTTACTGCACTCATCGCCATTACGAGACGGGCCTTGGCCGCAACTGCTAGCGCGGGCAGCTACCTCGGATGCGATTCATCTCGTGCGTCAAGAGCATCGTTTAGAGCTGGAAGCTCAGTCACGCGGTCTGATCGCTGACGACGACGAACCGCTGGAACAGTTTCAATTGGGTGAACGGCTGTATATTTCACTTACCTTGACTGACGAATGGAATGAAAACGCACAACGCGGCCATACCTACGCAGTGTTGCTGAGTGTGGACCGTGCTAAAACCACTTGTCTGTGCCCATCCTCATTGGCGCCAAATGCGCAGCTACATTCTCCTACGCTGCTAGTCCCGCAGTTGGCGCCGGAGAAAACCTTAAGAGTTGCCGGTCCGGTAGGACCGCAAAGCGTTTTGGTTTTGATCACGGGCTCCCCCCTTACCGAAAATCTATACGCAGGTCTCATGCAAGGATGCCGGGCGGATGCACTCGATCGCTTGGCTACCCATATAACCCAGACCCCAAAAACGCTTTGGCAGCTTCTCAGAAAAGACTACGAAGTGCTTTGATTGTGGACTGTGCAGAAGCAATGCGGGGATGTTAATGATGCAAATGTGCATGCGTTAGACCCATCTGTTGAGCGCGCGGAACATCTGCAGCGTCAGGCCGATGTGTTACTTGCGGAAGGAGACCATGCGCAGGCCGAGCAACGGTACCGCGAGGCCAGTGACATGCTCCTCGTGGTGTATGGTCCATCCCATTCCCGCTATGCTGAAGGTGTAAAAAATCTTGCTTTAGCTTATGTAGCAATGGGACGTTACAAAGAAGCCACGACACTACACCAGCAGGTCATAGACATCTCGCGCGCCACGGCCGGGGAAGACGCCCCTCTGTACCTTATGAGTCTCAGCAATCTGGCCACAGTCCATAGGGCTATGGGTAGTTTTTCCGAGGCTGAGAAACTTTACCAGCAAGCCCTAGAGAGTTACAAACGATTGCACGATCCGGCGGCTATCGCAAGTATCCTGACCGATCTAGCCTGGGTATACGCCATAACCGGTCGTGTTCGAGAAGCTCTAGCTGCCATGTCGGATTCGGAAACCGCACGTGACCAGATGATCAGCCGAGTCGTTTCCCGGGGATCCGAGCGAGACCAGACGGCGTGCGTCGAGTCGATACGTCAAGGATACTATCTGTTCCTTTCCATCGTATTGCGGTATTTCCCGGGCTCACCGGACGCGCCCGGAGTGCTGCTGGAGATTATCTTCCGGCGTAAGGCGCTCGGTCTCGAATTGTCGTTAGCCCGGCGCGTTGCGTTGATGTCTGAACGTAAGTTGTCTATTCAACCTCGGTTAGAAGCTTATAGGCTGCTCCGCCAGCAAATCGCACGGAAGGCCCTTCGCTGCTCGTCCGCGAACGAATCGCCGAATAGGCAATACCGGGACCTTCAGAACCGGCAGACGGAGCGACGGGAGGAGGAAGCGGCATTGTCGCGGGAGATTTCCGACGTAAACCCATTTGCAGAGACGCTAGGCGTCATTAGCCTGCACGCCGTGGCATCGGCCCTGGCATCAAGCAGCGCCTTGGTCGAGTTTGTGAAGTTCCGCCGATACGACGTTGCTTCTATGCAAATCCACGAAAATAACCGGTGGCAGGAGTATCGCTATGCGGCGTTAGTTCTGCTAGCCGGCGCGCCTCAGGCAGTCCGAATAATCGACCTCGGCGATGCTGGTACGATTGATCGGCTCATTAATCAATTCCGCTCATGCATCATTGGGCGCGCAGATGTACAGTATCGTGGTTTGGTTTCCGACGAGGAACCGTCGACGGTGCCATTGGAATCGCCGGGACTAGCCTTACGTGCAGCGCTCTTTGACCCTATACGGCGCATCATTGGAGACATATCGCACGTGATCCTGGCTACAGATGGGGAGCTCACTCGGCTACCTTTTGAAGCTTTACCGCTAGACAGCGGGACCCGGTACTTAGGAGACGACTACTGCCTAAGCTACCTCGATAGTGGACGGGAGTTGTTGCGCTCGCGAACGGGATCGAGCACCTTAGCTTCATCGCCCGTGGTCATCGCGGATCCGGACTTCGACCTTTCAAAGGGCGACGGGTATCACCGCAGCCGCTCTCTACTCCAAGCACTGCTTCGAAAGTGGCGCGGCCGCGGTGGACCCGAGAACGAGCGGCCGGATGCAGGCGATAAAGCGTCGGACCGTCAGACTCCAAACACTCGGTATAAGCAGTGGTATTTCGAGCGACTGCCGGGAACACGGATCGAGGGTGAGATCATTGCCAGTATGCTTAGCGTCCCGCTATGGCACGGCCCGAGAGCCTCGGACAAAAATCTTAAGGAGCGGAGATCTCCGCGCATCCTTCACCTCGCGACGCATGGGTTTTTCTTAAAGAAGCACCGGTCTCATTCGGATCCCGCCCTGCCGTTTAGTGAGTCTGAACCCTGGTTATTCCCGCTGGAAAACCCGCTACTGCATTCGGGGATCGCGCTTGCCGGCGCTAATCATGTCTTCACGCGGGAAGTCTTACCTGAAGACGGGAACGATGGGGTTTTGACAGCGGAAGAGGTCGCCGGTCTTGATTTACTAGGCACTGAGCTTGTAGTGCTGTCGGCCTGCGAGACGGGGCTTGGTGAAGTAGCCATCGGCGAGGGTGTGTTGGGCTTGCGGAGAGCCTTTATCCTGGCGGGAACGAAAACCCTCATCATGAGTCTTTGGAAAGTCGCGGACTTACCGACGGTGATTTTCATGTCGCGGCTGTACGAGAACCTGATCGATGCGCGTATGCATCGCGATGCGGCCCTGCGGCAGGCAATGCTACCTTCGGCAACTCACCATCGGCCAGCTCCGCGATTGGTGGTTTAGTACCAAGATACTTGAGCGCCTAACCGATCACAAGATGACGGTTCGTGCTGCCCTCGAGCCATACCTTACACACCCCGACTCTTACCATCCCTTTGAGCATCCCTATTATTGGAGCGCATTCATTCTACTCGGCGTAACAACGCCGCTGAATTAAGAAACCTACCGCGCTTGCGCAGCGTTACGCCACGGCGATAAGGCTATAGCCAACAACCGGCTGTTCGGGCATCGCGCAGAAAATAGATGTAAAAACGGCCGCTTCAATACCCGCCGCATGCGTAGAGGCCGCGATTAATTTTAGCCCGTTCATGGAAAATGGACCACGGATGTGTACAATGGTGGAAGCTAAAGTGGAGCTATTCTTCCGTAATTCGTTGTGATGTCACCCGTGAACATGGGTTCCACACGGAGCAGATTCAAATCTTTTCTCCTCGATCAATCCCTTCGAATTACCGAACATCCCCATCGCCGGGCCACATAGTTTGTGCCACTTAGTCTGCATCACAGTGAATTCGGGCAGGGCCGGCCGCTGATCATCCTGCACGGCCTGTTCGGCTCGAGCGCTAACTGGAAATCGATGGCGCGGCGCCTCGGTGCCGCCTACCGCGTCATTCTTCCCGACTTGCGCAACCATGGCGCCTCGCCCCACACGGACAGCATGGGCTACGATGAGATGGGTTCCGATGTGCTGGGTTTGCTCGAAGAGAAGGAATTGCCGCGCGCCTTTCTCCTCGGCCATAGCCTGGGCGGCAAGGTCGCGATGACCCTGGCCTTGCTGCATCCCGGGCGTGTCGCGGCGATGGTCGCGGTCGATGTGGCCCCCGTGCGCTACGGGCATCGCTTCGGGCGGCTGATCGAGACGCTCCGGGCGCTGCCGCTGGACACGCTGACCGATCGGGCCGAGGCGGACCGCTTATTGAATGTTGACATCGGCGATGCCCAGTTACGGCAATTTTTACTCCAGAATCTGGTGCGCCTGGATCAGGGCTTCGGCTGGCGCATCCACCTCGAGGCGATTCACGCCGCGATGGAGGATCTCTTGGGCTTCCCCGATCTTACCGCGGGCGCGCCGTTCCTTGGGCCGAGCTTGTTCATCGCCGGGGAACGCTCGGACTATATTCGTCCCGAATACACAGCGGCTATTCGTGAGCGCTTTCCCCGCGCCGAGATGGTGACCATCCCGGGCACCGGCCACTGGGTCCATGCCGAGAACCCACAAACCTTCCTCGCGGCACTAACGCCATTTCTCAAGCGCGCGGAGCCATCACCGTCCGACTAGACGGAGTGTTCCGATCGCGTCAAAATGCCCGTCGCTTCCCTGGGATCGTCAAATTCCTTCACCCCGCGCAAACGAGTGGGGGTGTGGCTCAAGCTGATGTTCGGAGTAATCGTGTGAGAAACGAATCGATTAAGAAAGTCGTGCTGGCCTATTCCGGCGGGCTCGATACCTCCGTGATTCTAAAGTGGCTGCAGGAGACCTACCACTGTGAAGTGGTGACTTTTACGGCCGACATCGGCCAGGGCGAAGAGATCGAACCCGCGCGCGCTAAGGCACAGGCCCTCGGTGTGAAGAAGGTCTATATCGACGATCTCAAGGAAGAATTCGTGCGTGACTTTGTGTTTCCGATGTTCCGCGCGAACGCGATTTACGAGGGCGAATATCTGTTGGGGACCTCGATTGCGCGCCCGCTCATCGCTAAGCGCCTAGTCGAGATCGCGCGTGAGACCGGGGCAGACGCCGTCTCTCACGGCGCCACCGGCAAGGGCAATGATCAGGTACGCTTCGAGCTTGGCGCCTATGCGCTTAAGCCCGATATCAAGGTCATCGCGCCGTGGCGCGAGTGGGACCTTGCCTCGCGCGCGCAACTGCTCGATTATGCAGAGCGGCACGCGATACCGGTCGAGCGCACGAGCGGCAGGAAACCGCCCTATTCCATGGACGCGAACCTCTTGCACATCTCCTACGAGGGCGGCGAGCTCGAAGATCCCTGGGTCGAGCCTGATCCCTCAATGTGGCGTTGGACGAAATCGCCCGAGGCCGCCGCCGGCCAGCCGCGTTACGTCGATTTAACCTTCGAAAGCGGCGACGCCGTGGCCATCGATGGTGTCCGCCTGTCGCCGGCGGCGCTGCTCGCAACGCTGAATCGCTTAGGCGGCGAGCATGGGATCGGGCGGCTCGATATCGTCGAGAACCGCTACGTCGGCATGAAGTCACGCGGCTGCTACGAGACACCGGGCGGAACGATTTTGCTCAAGGCGCACCGCGCGATCGAATCGCTCACGCTCGACCGCGAAGTGGCCCATCTCAAGGACGATCTCATGCCCCGCTATGCCGCGCTGATCTACAACGGCTATTGGTGGAGCCCCGAGCGCCGTATGTTGCAGGAATTAATTGACGCGGCGCAGGTGCACGTGAACGGCGCCGTGCGTTTAAAGCTGTATAAAGGCACGGTCATGGTGGCGGGCCGCAAATCCGACACGGACAGTCTCTTCGACACCGCTACTGCGACCTTCGAAGACGATGCCGGAGCCTATGATCAAAGAGACGCCGGTGGTTTCATAAAATTAAATGCACTTCGGATGCGTATAGCAGGACAACGTTCGAAAACTACGTAAACCTTTTCAGTCAGGATGGTACCCCTATGCAATGCCCAAAATGTAACAATAAGCTATCCTCTCTTAAAGTCTGGCTTATCTCGCGCTGGTCACCCTTGCGCTGTGATCGTTGCGGAACGAGCTTAACGCGATCGATCGACAGGCAATTTTTTATCATCTCGGTTCTCTTATTTTCCGGGATCTTTTTATTCATATCGACGCCTCTTTTCTTAATCGGCTGGCTCATCGCCGTAATGCTTGTTGATGCTTACACTGTCCGGCTCGTTCCCGACGACAAGCTTGAAGTCTAGAGAACTCAATTTCGGGTCCGCGAAAGCTGACTGGCGAAATCGTGGACCCGCGCTGATCTATCATACTCCGATCAGCGGGGTAGCTTGTCTTTGTTTAAGTACGACCGCGGCCAGATCCCGAAATGATCAAGGTCCTCGTCGCTTCCATCGACGACCTCGTAATTGCGATAGGTTTCTCGCCCGACCCAAGCATAGGCGGTATGCTCGTTGTTGAGCTCGATGTTTCCGCGCTTCCACCGGTAATGAAACAAGAAGATCTCGAACTTACCCGCATAAAAGCTGTCCCGAACCGGGCCGAGCTTGCGCACGGGTACGAGCCGATGATGGGGGCCTAGCTCCTCCCTTAACTCGCGTATAGAGCACGCCTCCGGCGTTTCATCAGGCTCGATATGACCGGCCGGGAATCCCCATTGTCCTGGACCGAGGCTTAGGTGCAGGGACCGCTTGAGAAGCAGAATTTCGTTGCGATCGTTTTCGAGGATATTGATAGCAAAGCGGGTGTATTCCATCGGTACGTTGACGGGCAGTCACATCCGGGGCGAAGAATGCCAACCTTGCACTCACAGCGCTCGCGTTGCCGCATATCATAGTGCATTGATTCGACAGAGAGCTTGTGAAAAAATCGTCGCGAGCGAAGGGAGGTCGCGTTTCGCCGGAGCGCAGGAACCGGAGTGTATATTGAAATACATGAGGATTCCGAGCACCGCCGGAATGCGAGATCCCGAGCGCAGTAGGTTTTTTCACAAGCTCAGAGACGAACCGTCCCACTGTGCTCGTGCTATTCTAAGTCATGCCGGCCGTATCCTACGATCGATTGTTCAAGGAGATCGAAACTCTGGTTATGTATCACTCGCCGAGTGGGGTGGAAGGCGAGATCGATGAATTTCTGCTCTACAGGTTGCGAGAGTGCGGCCACGAGGTGATCCAAGACCCGGCGGGTAACATTATCGTCAAGGTTTCGGGGCGCAACGAAGGCGCGATCGCCGTCACCGCGCACAAGGATGAAATCGGAGCGATCGTAAAAACGGTGCGTGCCGACGGG
>JALZJW010000129.1 GCA_030859565.1 Pseudomonadota bacterium | reverse complement strand
CTCTTTCATTTCCCGCTCCCTCCCGATGGTCGGCCGACATCGGTCCCTATACTAATCCATCATGGTGAGGGGAAACACTTTGGTTGCGGCCACAGGCCGCGCTAGGGATTTTAAAAGGCGTTTTTATTCCGACGGGAAGATACGACTGGACCTGTTAGCTGTCAAACACGCGGGTCCAGGATCGGGGAATTTTCTAGCCGGCCCATTGGCCCGAGGCGCTAAATTTCGGGGCGTTTTGCGGCACGGCACCGCAATCGCCTTGCAGGCCGGTCTCCGGGCTCGTAAGCGACCCCTGTCCTGCGTCAGAGGGATCGCCTTCCGGCGCGAGCGCGCAGTGGCTTAGAGGCCCCTTTGTGCCTACCTACCGTTGCGGGGGCAGCGCCGGATTGGGGATGGATACGATCCGCACCGGCTTCCCGTTTCATTCTCGGCCGATTGGCCGTCGAACACCTGAAGGCGAAGCTATTCTTCCTTGCGGCTCGCAGCTGTCAAGTTGATGGGCGCCTTGGCGCAACAACCCACCCTCACCGCGCGCTGCGATGAAACAAAACGAAACACGGCGATACGCCAACGAAAGGATCGATGCTACCGGCGGCGTTATGATAGCCGCCGTGTCAAACTCAATCTCAAAGGAGAAATCGCATGACCCCGTGGATCAAGCAATTACTGGTGGGCCTCTGCGGAGCTGCCCTAATCGCGACCGCTGCGACCGCCTTTGCCGATCGCGAACACCGTGGCAAAGGCTTTCATGGCTGTAGCAAATCCTGGATGCACGATGACAAGGCGCGTGCCGAGTTTCGGGCGAAACGAGCAGAACGGATCAGCACGGAGTTGGGCCTGAACGACGCGCAGAAGCAGAAGCTGTCGACTTTCTTCGACAAGCTTTCCGAGCAGCACAAAGCGATGATGGGCGACTCGAAGGGCCGGCATGAGCGGATACGATCGCTCATCAAGGATGAGAGCTTCGATCGCGAGCGCGCCCAGGCACTCTTGAACGAGAAGGCGGCTCGGCTACAGAGCAACGGCCCGAAGCTGATCGCGGCCGCGGCCGATCTCTTCGACAGTCTCAACGCCGAGCAGCAGCAGAAGGCGCGCGAGCTCTTGGAGCGGCGTCATGGCCACAGGGATCACCGTCCCAAGGCCGACCCGTCGGGCTAGTTTCTCCATCCCTTGCGCGACGGCCCGGCGTGCCGGGCCGTCGCTGTCTTTCGCGTCACGGAGCTGCGAGAATGTGCCATGTCCCGTATCCTGCTCATCGACGACGATCAGCAGCTCGCGGCGCCACTGGCGGTTTATTTCCGGCATTTCGGCGTCGACTTGGAGAGTGCCACGTTTCCTAGCGTTGGCCTCGCGCGGCTGCGCACCGAACCCTTCGACGCAGCGATCCTCGATGTCATGATGCCCGAGATGGACGGATTCGAGTTGTGTCGAACCATTCGCAAGGAGAGCGACATTCCCATCATCATGCTGACCGCCCGCGGTGAGTTGCCGGACCGCGTCGCAGGACTCGAGATCGGCGCCGACGATTATCTCGCGAAACCCTTCGAGCCGCGCGAGCTGGTGGCACGGATCCAGTCCATCTTGCGTCGCGAGCGGCGCAGGGCACCGCGGCAGCGGCTCGCTTTCGACGGTATCGAGATCGATCTGGAACGCCGGGAGGTGCTGCGGCACGGCGAACCCGTCAATCTCACCGGCACCGAGTTCGAGCTTCTCAAGCTGCTCGCATCGGAGCCAAAAAAGGTGTTCAGCCGCGATGAGATACTGAACCGTCTGCGTGGTACCGATGCCGATCTCTATACTCGTGCCGTGGACATCCTGGTGAGCCGCTTGCGCAAGAAGCTCGAGCCGCTCGACTGTATCAGGACCTTGCGAAACGCCGGTTACACCTTTGCCGGGGCACGCAAGTGAGGGCATTGCTCGGACGATTGCAGCGCTCCCTCAGCGTGCGGCTCACGGTTCTGTTTCTGTTTCTCGCCGTGGTGCTCGCCGTGGTGTTTCTGTACGGGATGAGGCTCGCGCTGTCCCGCAATTTCCACGACGTCATGCGGCCCCATATCGAGCATCATATCGATGCCCTTGCCGCCAAGATCGCCACCCCACCCAGCATCGAGCGGGCACAGGCGCTGGTCGCGCGCCTGCCACTGAAGATCGCCATCCGAGGGCCGAGGGTCGATTGGTCGTCGCATCCGGACAGCGACGCAGACTCCCCTGTTGACGGTGCGGATAATAGACGACGCCCACCGGTGCACCTGCGCGTGCTGGCTGACGGGCACCGCATCATGTTTCGTTTTCCGAAGCCCGATCGCGAAGGCCGACCGGCGATCATCGGGGCCATCACCCTGGCGGTGCTGCTGCTGCTGACCGCGGCGAGCTATTGGCTGGTGCGGCGCCTGTTCCTGCCGCTGGATGACATCCGCGCCGGGGCCGTCCGCTTCGGAAGCGGTGATTTTTCGCAGCCGATCCCGAAGCGCCGCGACGACGACCTCAGCGATCTCGCCTCCGAGATCAACGCCATGGCCGCGGACATCCGGCGGATGCTGGATGCCAAACGTCAGTTGCTGCTGGCCATCAGCCATGAGCTGCGCTCGCCCCTCGCCAGGGCCCGGCTCAATACCGAGCTTCTTACGGAGTCCGGCGAGCGCGACGCCCTGCTGCGGGATCTGGCCGTGATGCGCGATCTGATCGAGAAGTTGCTCGAGGGCGAACGTCTGAACGACCGTCACGCCGCGCTGCATCCCGAACCGGCCGATCTCAACGCGCTCGTCGACGAGACCGTAACCGACGCGCTTGGCAAAGGCAGACTCGAGATCGAGCTTGCACCACGATTACCAACCCTGATGCTGGATCGAACGCGGCTGCAACTGCTGTTGCACAACCTGATCGACAACGCCCTGCGCTACGGCCGCGAGGCCGCCAAGCCGCCGATCGTGATGACGACAATCGAGGCCCACCGCGTCCGACTGTCGGTACGGGACTTCGGACCGGGTGTCACGGCTGCGCATTTAACACAGTTGGCGGAGCCGTTCTACCGTACCGATCAGGCACGCACCCGCGGCCGCGGCGGCGTCGGCCTCGGGCTCTATCTCTGCCGCCGGATCGCCGAAGCACACGGCGGCACGCTGAGCCTGCGTAACGCCCACCCGGGCCTCGAGGTGGTGGTCTCTTTACCGATGCAGGATAGCCCGGAGCGGGCCAAATATGCCGAGCACCACAGATTGTGGGATGAGCAGGCTTCAAAGCTCGGCGAAAAACGGAAAAGTTGGGAGACCGGCATTGGTACAAGGTGATAGAGTATTTCATGTGTGGCCGCGAATGCAGTACGGAACATTGGGTCACGTGCGCCACCGGCACAAGCTGCGGCGGCTCAGCGTCGTAGTACAACATCTTCGCAATGCGTTGGCTGGCGTACCGCCCTGGGAGCGTGACTTGTCTACCCGCTAAGCGCGGGTGTTCGGATTTTCCAAACATCTCTTTCGGGGTTCCTAGTCTAGCCAAACCGGGACCCACGACTCTACACTCGCTGTGCTGTCCACCCACAATCGACTGAGGAGGAAGTCATGAGTGCATTCAAATACAAGCGCCTGAACAAGGACGACGCGGCCCTGCTCCTGGTGGATCACCAGGCGGGGTTGATCTCGCTGGTGCAGGACTTTTCGCCCAGCGAGTTCAAGAACAACGTGCTGGCCGTAGCCGCCTGCGGCAAATACTTCAAGCTGCCCACGATTCTGACCACCAGCTTCGAGACCGGTCCCAACGGCCCACTGGTGCCGGAATTGAAGGAGATGTTCCCGAACGCGCCCTACATTGCGCGTCCCGGGAACATTAATGCCTGGGATAACGAGGACTTCGTCAAAGCGATCAAAAAGACTGGCCGCAAGCAGCTCATCATTGCCGGCGTGGTCACTGAGGTCTGCGTGGCCTTCCCTGCGCTTTCCGCCATCGAGGAGGGATACGACGTGTTCGTCATCACCGACGCCTCGGGCACCTTCAACGAGGTTACCCGCCACAGCGCCTGGTTGCGGATGCAGGCTGCCGGCGCGCAGATCATGAGCTGGTTCGGCATGGCCTGCGAGTTACACCGCGACTGGCGCAACGACATCGAAGGTCTAGGCACGCTGTTCTCCAATCACATTCCCAACTATCGGAATCTGATGACGAGCTACTTCACTAAGAAGCAACGGCAAAGGCGCCCTCAGGGAACGGCGGTGACGCCCGGTGGTACACACCAAGCCAGGAGGTGAGCGATGGCGGACACTCGTGAACATGTTATGGCCGAAACAGATGCATTCGCCGAGACGGCATCACTCCCGCGATATGGAGACTTCGCATCCGCGACGCCGGCGCGATGGCACCTTGGCGCTGCGCTGTCTACGAAGACAAGCACGGCGCGACGCAGGTCTCCTACGACAAGATTCCACCCTTATGGCGGAGTATCAAAACGCCAAGTTGGACCCAATGCCGCAAGCAAGTGATGCCGTGCTGGATTGTCATGCCCGATAAAAGCATTCGGGCATGACAATCCGGTGAAACCGCGTAACTTCAGTTACGGGATCCCGCTCTCGCAGTTCGCCGCGCTGTCGGTTCCCGGCCCGCCGCCGCAGGCACCGTGCCGTCGCCGCCGTCCAGGCTGTCGTTGCCGTTGCCGCCGCTCAGCGCGTCGTTGCCGGTGCCGCCGTCGAGGGCATCATCGCCATTGCCGCCGGCCAGCACGTCATTGCCCGCGTCGCCGATTAGCCAATCGGAGCCGTTGCCGCCGCTGATGACGTCATTGCCGTCGCCGGCATAGGGCAGGACAACAAACCGCCCGCGATTCATGATCTGCCCTAAGCTGCGCTCGGATCAAACTCGTCCCTGGCCGCCGAGCCGCATTCAGGGCGCCGGTGGCGATGCCGGCGCCGTGCCCGCCGTCGCAGCGCTTACGCGCCAGATCACATTGCCGACATCGTCGGCGACCAGCAGCGAGCCTCGCTTGTCGATCGCGACGCCGACCGGCCGCCCGAACGCCTCGCCATCATTGTTGACGAAGCCGGACAGCACATCGACCGGCATGCCGCTCGGTTTGCCGCCGTTGAAGGGCACGAAGATCACCTTGTAGCCGCTGAGCGGATCGCGGTTCCATGAGCCGTGCTGGCCGACGAACATGCCCTGTTTGAACGGCTCGGGTAGGCTGCTGCCCTGCGCCGACGTCAAGCCGAGCGATGCGGTGTGCGGCCCGAGCGCATAGTCCGGCTTGATCGCCTTGGCGACCAGATCAGGCTGCGGCGGCTTGACGCGCTCATCGACATGCTGGCCGAAGTAACTGTACGGCCACCCGTAGAAGCCGTCTTCGCACACCGAGGTCATGTAGTCGGGAACGAGGTCGCTGCCGATCTCATCGCGCTCGTTGACCGAAACCCACAGCGTGTTGCCTTGCCAGGCCAAGCCGACCGGGTTTCGCAAACCGCTGGCATAGACGCGGCCTTGGCCGCTCGCGCGATCGAATTCCCATATCGCCGCGCGGCCTTTCTCGTGGTCCATCCCGTGTTCGGCGACGTTGCTGTTCGATCCGACCGAAACATAAAGTTTGGCACCGTCGGCGCTGGCAATCAGGCCCTTGGTCCAGTGGTGGTTCAGCGGCCCGCCCGGCAGGCCGGCTACCTTCGTTCCGGTAGCGCTGATCTTTGTGTCACCCGGCTTGTAGGGAAAACGCATCAGTGCGTCGGTGTTGGCGACATATAGCTCGTTGCCCACCAGCGCCATGCCGAATGGCGAGTTCAGGTTCTCGATGAACGCCGAGCGCACCTCGGCGACTCCGTCGCCATCAGCATCGCGCAGCAAGGTGATGCGGTTGGCGCTCGGCACCGCTGCGCCGGCCCGCTTCATGACCTTGTCCATGATCCAAGCTCTGATGCCGAGCAATTCCTCGCGCAGCGGGCGCTCCTCGGGCGCATTGGTTTCGGCGACCAGCACGTCGCCGTTGGGCAGCACATGCAGCCAGCGCGGATGGTCGAGGCCGGTAGCGAACGCGGTCACCGAAAGCCCCCGCGCGGCGACAGGCGTCACCCCCGTCGGCCAGTAGATGGCCGGCGCGATGTCAACCGTTGGGAGCAGTGAACTTTCCGGCGGCGGCAGCTTGGGGTCCGGGCCGATGCCGGCGGACACCGGCAGCTCGGCTGTGTTGCCACAAGCGGCGACCGCCGCGACGGTGAGGCACGCGGTTAGGCGCGGCACGAACGATGAGGGGCACAGGCCCGAATGGATCAATGTTTTCATCTTGCACCTCACTTGAATGTTGCTCCCTTGCGTGTCGAGCATCGCCGCGACGATGTTCGGATAGACACCGCATCGGCAATGTTGCCGCTCATGGTGATCGCGCGCCCCTCGTTCATTTAGCCTGGCGCTTCGCGGCCCCGCGCGGCGGCGCGTTGCTTTGCGGTTGCCGTAGCTGTTACGGATCCTTAATCGTTGTTGTCCTCCAGCCTCAGCCGCTGATGCCACTCTGCAAGCGATTCGTCGGGATACTCGTCGAACTTTTTGTCCTTGCGTTTCGCCTGTACCTCGACCCAGCTTGCCTTCGAGGCCAGCATCATGTGCGTGTGCTCAGGCGGGACCGGGAGCGCTGTGTCGATAGCGGAAGCGTGCGGGTGCACGAGATCGGGCCAGTTCGGATCCCAAATCCAAAGTGCGCTGCCGCAGCGCTTGCAAAAGCTTCTGCGGCCTGAGCTGCGCGCTGTCTTGCCTGCGTCCTCATCCATCATTCGTGCGCGATAGACGGAGATATCTTTCTTACCCTTGACCTTGAGCGTCCGGTTGTTGCCGCTTAGGTTGATCGCGTAACCACCGGCGCCAGCGGTTTTGCGGCAGATCGAGCAGTAGCAGCGCATGAAGGGATAGGGATGCGCGGATTCGAGCTTGAATCGCACCGAGCCGCAGTGGCACGAGCCTTCGAGTTTCAAGCGATCACGCCCCGTGTTTCAGAATGCCGAACTCATCCGAGCTGCGTCAACGCTCTACGATTCGCGTGCCTTGACAGGTACATCGGGATCGGCCTGATCGGCAGTCTGGACAGAGAACAGGAATCTGTCATATATTCCTGGTGCTTCTTCTGTTGCACGGTTTCGGCGTGGAACCGTCTGGCTTCCTCACAGCTTTTCCGCGCGATGATGATTTCGTGAGCCAAATTCAGCGCCAGGTTATTAGCCCGTTCATCGGCACAGCGGGCCGCCAATTCTCCACGCGTGCGTTCGACCACGACGCTGCCATCGAACTGCGCTAGCTTACTGCTCATCCGCGGCGGCACAGAGTAGCACGCTCGACCGCGGCTTTCAAAACGTCGGAAGCCACCGACGCCTCGGGCACCTTCAATGAGGTTACCCGCCACAGCGCCTGGTTGCGCATGCAGGCTGCCGGCGCGCAACTGATGAACTGGTTCGGCATGGCCTGCGATCTGCGCCGCGACTGGCGCAACGACATTGAAGGTCTGGGCACGCTTTCCTCGAACCACATTCCGAACTACCGAAACCTCATGACGAGCTACTTCACTAAGAAGTAAAGAGATCGCGTGAGTCAAGTGAATACGCCCCAAAAAAACGTGATGATCAATCCCGACGATGCCGTCATGCTGCTGATCGAACACCAGAGTGGTCTGTTCCAATTGGTCAAGGACATCCCGGTACCGGAACTGCGCCGCAACGCGATCGCGCCGGCGCGATTGGCGCCTTGGCGCTGCGCGCAATCGAACGCCTCGCGCGCTGCGGTCGGCGCTAGAACGGAAATCGGCAGGTGCGTGCGCACCCGCCGCCGCGGGTGGATGGGATCTTTGAATCAGGGGTGGGTTAGGGCGACAGCCCGTAACCCACCAATCGACAAGCATCGCTTGTCGCTTTAAACTTGCTACGTAATTGAGTCGGCCTCCCTGCCGATCTTTATGGTGGGTTGCGCTCCGCTTAACCCACCCTTTTACTGACTGATTTGAACGCCGTCGTCGGTTGGCCTGCGACAGCGACCTCCACAAGCTCCCTATCCGGGAATACAATCCCCCTTAGTAAAGAAACCTGATCCAGACTGACAAGCCCGGTGCCGTCGCGGTTTAGTCCAACAGACATTTATCCGTCATGCGCGCTAGCGCCCGAGCCGGTTTCGCGTATCTCGCCTGCGCACGACGGAAAAATGCGTATTCGTTAGGCGACGGTAAGGAGAAACCCAGTGAGAGATACGCCGAAGACTGTGACCGGAGGTTGCCTATGCGGAAAAGTACGATACGAGGCGCAAGTGTTTCTAACGAGCGGTTACTACTGCCACTGCCGTATTTGCCAAAAAAGCAGTGGCCAACCTGCCGAGATCACCGTGCCGATAAAGGCGGGCACGTTAGTTTTTACGAAATCTAGGCCGAAGTACTACGTCTCTTCAGAACATGGAAAACGCGGATTCTGTGAGGACTGTGGTTCGCGCCTCGTATGGGAGGCATTGGATCCGGAAAACGCTTGGTTGACGAACGTCACGGTTGGTTCACTCGATATTTCCGCGGAGGCACGACCAAGCAACCATATCTTCGTAGACACGAAACTGCCATGGTATGAAATTGACGAAGAGCTGCCGAAATTTCGTGAAGCAGAAGTCGAAGCAATGTTGGACGTTTGGAAGCAAGAGCGCACGCCGGGAGATTAGGTTATCTTCGTGCACTCGCCCCGGCCGTCTAACAACCCAATCGAGCCGCGCGTTTGCCCGCGGTCGCCGCTTCGCCGGTTAGCGTTGGCAGCGCGGCTCATCGGGACGTTGTGCAATAAGTTCCCATTCTATGCGACGCGAAAGGTAGGCGCAAATGCTTGAAGCTCCCGACGTGCGGGATACACAGATCACCGCATGCATTGAAAGAGACTATGGCTTATCCACGACTAATATTACCTTCCTGCTAATTGGCGCAGACGTAAACACAGCCGTGTATCGCATTGCAGTTGAAGGTGGGGATCAGTACTTTCTTAAACTCCGTCTAGGAGACTTCCCTGCCGGAACCGTTACTATTCCGCACTGGCTCGTGACAATGGGTATGGAGCCACTGATCACTCCCATCCCAACACGATCAACAGGAACCCCTGTGGGCGGAGCTTGATCCCTTCACAGCCATCCTATATCCGTTTGTAACCGGCAGGTCGGGTTGGGAAGTCGATCTGTCATATCGGCAATGGAAAGAGTTAGGGGCGGGGTTGAAAGCACTGCATACGTCAGTTGTGCCTCCAGAACTGGCCCGGACGATTCCCCGGGAAGGTTATTCCCCTGTGTGGTGTGATCGGGTTACTGCATTTCTAGAACGAGCGGCCAGTCTAAACTTCGATGATCCTATCGCTTCCAGGCTTGCCCATTTGCTCGATGAAAAGAGCACTACTATTCGCCATATCCTCACGCGGGCGGGACAGCTTGCCAAAGAGCTTATCCAGCAGCCACCAGTGAGCTGTCTATGTCACGGCGATATTCACGCGGGGAATATTCTGATCGATACCACGAACTCCCTGTATATCGTGGATTGGGACACGTTGGTTTTTGCGCCCAAGGAGCGTGATCTGATGTTTATCGGCGGTGGGGTGGGTGGAGCTTGGCGCACGGACCATGAAATAGAATGGTTCTATCAGGGTTATGGTCAGACCGATATCAATCTTATTGCGCTAAGCTACTATCGGTTTGAGAGAAGTTGTGCAAGACATCGGGGAAACGTGTGAAGAGATTTTCGCCACGGAGACAAGTGGAGAGGATCATGCGGCCATGTTGGAGCAGCTTGCTAAGCAGTTTGAACCTGCCAATGTCGTCGACATTGCCTATGCCACGGATCGCCGACTGCATGCGGAAAATTAGCAATTGGCGTTTGAGCGGCCCAACAAAGCGCTCCAGTGGACACGCAAAAAGCAGTGGAACCGATCTTTATCACAACAGCTTAAAGAACAGCAGCGGAATGTCCAAGTAGCTCTGACGGAGATGCAGGCTGACCTCCGCGCCATTCAATCTCCTTTACTGCCGTGCGGCCTTTTCTTTACGCTAAGGATACACAGTAGCGATGAAGATTTAGAACGCGTTTTCGGTAAACAAGAAGGCTTTCGCTCTTTTGGGCCGGCCAAGCCGATGCCTCCACCACCTTGTCGCCGACGTTACCCAGGACCATGCTAACCCCACTTCCGCAACTCACTGTCGATTTTTAGAGATTTTGAGGTCGGTAATTTTATAAATGTTTGTTCCGAAAGGATCGAGCCTTTTGCGACTGGGCGAAACGGCTTGTAGTGCCGACTTTAGCCCTTGATCTGGCGAGCGGTATTCCTAAAACTGATGGCATGTTCTTACGTGCCAAGACCCGCCTCAAAGACGGAAAGGAACACCGCTACTGGAGCATCGTGGAAAACCGACGTACGCAAGGGAATCGAGTAGTTCAGAGACAGGTGTTGTACCTGGGGGAGATCAATGACAGTCAGAAAGCAGCTTGGTGTAAAACCATCGAGGTGCTCCAGGAGGGGCGGGCACAGCCAACCCAGTTAGCGATCTTCCCAGAAGACCGGACGGCGCCTGCCTTGGACTGTGAGGTTGTGAGAATCAAGCTCCGTGAGGTGCGATTGTATCGTCCCCGGCAATGGGGTGCCTGCTGGCTACCACCTTGGGCGGCTTTCTAAAGAGTATCGAGGAACACTACGGACGAGCCCATCGCACCTGGGTGATGGACCGCGGGATCCCGACCGCAGCGATCCTCGCCCAAATGCGCGCGGCCGAGACGCCCGTTCATTATTTGGTGGGCACGCCCCGGGGACGTTTGAGCACGCTGGAAAAAGAGTTTCTCAAGCTACCCTAATCTCACCCGAGAACCTCCCGCTCGATTGTGGCAGTATTACATCCAACTGACCGAGATCGAACAGGCGTTCAAAGAACTCAAAGGCGACTTATCCATCCGTCCGATCTATCACCAGATCGACTCC
>JALZJW010000128.1 GCA_030859565.1 Pseudomonadota bacterium | reverse complement strand
GCCGTAGAGATCTTCTGCACCGCTATTCCAGAAGACAATGTGATCGCTGGTGTCGCGGATCAATAGGTGCGCCAAATTTAGGATCTCGGCCTGTCCCTCCAGTGGCGGCGGCTCGTTAACGCAGCGGTGCTCAACCGGTACGTCTTTTAAGTGTGCAGGATCGGCCATATATACGTTTAGCTCCCCGCGTAGTTTAAACGACATACGAACCTATCGCGTTTTATTCGCGCAGTCCACATGCTTGCCATAACGCGCGGAACGGCGAATTGCTCTCAATCATCGCTTGGGGATACGCTATCGCCTTAGCGCGCTGCGCGGAGCAACTCGACGATGGTCTCTACGGAATACGGTGGGGTAAGACGGTTGACAAGAGCCAAAGGGATACGTATTGTACATGGCATGTACATGTCCAATAGGAATGACCTATGCCGGCTGCAGTTGAACGCATCGTGGTGCAAGTACCCCCAGCGGAGAAGAAAACACTCGTAGCGAAAGCAAAGCGCTTCGAGATCAGTCTTTCGGAGCTCATGCGGCGGGGAGCCTCAGCCTACGCCGCTGCACCCGAAGAAGGAGACCTAGAGGCTTTGCTAGAACGGGTGAAGGCCAGCACGAAGGAAGCGGAGGCGGCGCTCGATGGGGCCCTTGCCTTCGTCACGGCCTCCAACAAGCGCCTGGCGAAGCTGGAGGGACGATAGTGGGCGTTGCGGACAAAGTTTGGGACGCGCTCACAACAGTAATCAAGATGAATGACAAGGTGGTATCGCTTGCCAGCGTGGTCAAGGAGCAACAAGCGAAAATCGAGTCTCTCATCGAACGCGTCGTGCGTCTTGAAGCTCAGCTCGAGACGATGTTCAAAATCGCCTCGATTAAGGGTGACGCAAAACGTCTGACACGGTAACCGGCACTGTAATCATTTTTAGTCTTGGATCCCCGCGGGCGGGTGCCGGCCGATGCTTCTATATATCCCGTAGTCCGTCGGAGGGCTCGATGCGCGCCGCGCGTAGTCCCCCGAGCAGGGCCGCGATCAGAGCCGCCACCAGTGTCAGGGCGAGCGCGGCCGCGAAATGTAAAGGCAAGAGGAAGCAGACCGACTGCCCGGCCTCCAGGTGGGAGCCTAGCAAAGCATTGATCACGGCCTCGAGCACGAGATAGACCAAGACCGCGCCCAGCCAACCAAGCACGGCGGTGAACAGTGACTGAAAGGCGGGAAACAGGATGATGCCCCCACTCGCAAAACCGACCAGCCGCAGCACGCTGAGCTCCCGGCGTTTGCGGTCGGTATTGGCCCAGAGGCTGGCGCTGAGCGAAAGGGAAAAACCGATCATCCCGGCAATAGCGATGATCCAGAAGACGATACTGAGATTACGATCCACCGAGAGCACGGTCTCGATCTCATCCGCATTGGTCTTGACCTTTTGGCCTTGATCCGACAGCAGTTGCGCCAAGCCGGCGACCTCATAGACGGATCGCGCATAGAGACGATAGCTGGGGTAGCTGCGCTCGGCGCCGACGGGCGGACCCCCGGCCCAGCCAAGCTCGGGCACGGCGCGGCCATCGCGAAAAGACTCCGCGGCCAGGAGCAGCTCAAGGCTGGTAAAGGCGGCGGGACGCGCAAAGGCGGCGGGACGCGCGATCCCCGCGACCCGGAGTGTGAACTCGACTCTTTCGCGTTGTCCGCCGTATTGGCGCGCGAGACTGCCTTCGATGTCGGCCCCCGGCACCACGTTTAACTTACGCGCGGCCGCGTCGGAAAGCACGATGTGGCGCAAACCCCGCGGTTTTTGAGGGATCGATGCGAGCAGCGGATCGCCTTCCCCCGAAGGGATCAGTTCCGCCGGTACGATGAAGGGCGCCGAGCGGCTACGAAGTTCAACGGTGGCCGCCAGCGTGCGCGTACGCGGTACGACAAAAGCGACCTCGGGCCGGGCGCGCACGGACGCGAACCATTCGGCCGTGTACCGGCTGCTGCCGAGCGGGCGGATCTCGCGTTTGCCAGGGTCCTCGGAAAGGCTCGTCATCATGTTCGTGATGATCCCGAACTTGACGCCGAACAGCACCATCAAAGGCGCGAGCACCGCGGCCAACCCCAAGATAAAACAAGCGGACATATGCCATTCGTGGCTATAATCACTGTAGGCAAGGCTAACGATGTTCCGCCACGAAGACATCCGTCCGCCTCAATCCTTAAAGGTCGATTCGATCCACCGTCCCCCGTCGCGTTCGCGGGAATCTTGGTGCAGGCTGCGAAAATCGTGCTTATAGATCTGAGCCCAATCGTGGCTGGCGGCGATAAACGTCACCCCGATTTCCTTCACGAGCTCCATGACGGCGCCCATGATCTTGCGGGCGGTAATGGGATCGAGGGATGCCGTCGGCTCGTCCGCGATCACGATGGAAGGCCGGTGGGCAAGAGCGCGCGCGAACGCTGCCCGCTGGCGTTCCCCGGCTGAAAGCAGGCCGGGTAACTTGCCGAGGTGGCGCTGGATCCCGAGGACCTTCGCCAAGTGGTCCACGCTCCCGTCCTCGGGCATGCCCAGCAGCCGGCGAGAGAGATTGATGTTGTCGCGCACCGTGAGATACGGCAGCAAGCCTCCGGTTTGCAACACATACCCGAGGTGCTTTTTCCTGAGATCGCCGAGCCGGTTCTGGTCGCGCTTGGTCCACGCAGCCGCGACGTCGATGGGGTTCTCTCCCCGGGGGATGAAGGTAAATCGGGCCGCCTCGTCGGGCCGCAAGATCATCGCCAGCATATCGAGGAGCGTACTCTTCCCGCAACCGCTGTAGCCGACGAGCGCGATCGCTTCGCGGTCTTCGATTCGGATCGAGGGAATGACCAACCTGAATCCGGTGCCGTTCGTCGCCCGCGTCTTGACAATCTCCTTGAGGTGATAAATCGCGCTCATCTAGGGCAGCATATCGAGCAGGACCGGGAACACGGATTCTCCGCTCACCGGACCGCCATCGAGCGACACCCAAAGATCGGTATGGTCATGCAAGGCCTGGTAATAACTAATCTTGCTCTCCAGGCGGCTCACAAAATCGACCTGCCGCTCCGCGGGCCATTCTTCCCAATCCGCGAGCGACAAACCCGTGACTTCGCTGACATAAGGCAGGTCCTCGACGTATTCGTTCAAATAACCGAGCTCGGCCAGGGACAGGCCGGCGCCTTCGCCGAAGGTCTTCGGATCACGGCTGAGGCGGGCCGCCATGCTCTTGAGCTCATTGATAAAATTGCGCGGCGACAAAACCCCCTCCTCGGCGAGATCCAAGGCCTGCTGCAAGCCGTTGCGCAGATCGCTCAACTGATCGCGGCTTACGAGCACGCGCACCTCAATCGAGGAGCGCTTGGGGTCCTTAAAATCACGATCGACCAGCCAGGCATCGAACACCGCCGGCGGACGCTCCCCTTGCACCTTTCGCAAGTAACGCATCTGCAAGGCGTATCCGAGCTTCGCGACCTTTTCCTTGAGCGCGACCAGATCTTCTTGACCCTCACTCTCGTGCTCGGGCGGGAGCGCCGCGTCACCCTTGGCCACCTTGCCGACCTGCTCCGCCAACTGGTCCGCGAGAGTCTGGAGTACCCGCCCGAAGTCTTCTACCTTGCCCATGCCGACACCGTAATAAAGATCGCCAATGCCAGGATATTCAGACAGGCGCTTGTACTGTTGCTCGGCCTTGCGGTGATTCTTCGCTCCCCTCGGCGTGCGCAGGTGCAACACCCAGATCGCGATGCCGCGATCTTGGGCCAGTTGCCGTATTGCGTTCACGCCGAGGCGCGTGCTCGAAAAGGCATCATTGGCTTCGCGCGCGCCGGCATCGGTCACCAACACGACGTTCCGGGCATCGAAATCATCCCAGGGATTGGATTCAATCGCGCTCTTGATACCGGCGAAAGCATCTTCGATGAAATCGGCATTGGAGGTGGTCGCGGCATCGAGCGTCTGTACTTGGCTGAAAAACCGTTGCGGTTCCCCGCCCTCCTGTAAACTCACGAAGTTACGGACCAGGTATTGCCCTTCGGGCGCGCCGCGTACAAAGTCCCGATAGCTCGTCAGCCCGAAACTGACTTGGTGGCTCAGTCCAGCGGCATCGATCGTGTCATAGACCTTGCGCACCACCTCGCGGGTGCGCTCGATGTAGGGACGCATCGACTGGGTGGAATCGATGACGAACACGATCCCGCTGCGGTAGCTCTGCGCCTGGTCCCCCGGCGCGTTCTGCAATGGCGCCGTCGCGGGCGCCGCGCTTTCCAACGGTACGGAGGCCACTTGAAGCAGGCGCGCCCGTTCGGTTCCGAGGTAGGCGTCCTCATAGCGCTTGATTGGAACCAGGTAAAAATCGTCTTCGATATCGATATTCGCTTCCGGCTGAATCGCGATCACGGGCGAATCCGGCGACAAGGTGCCGAGCACGGCCTCTTGGTAGAGCCGGGTATAGGTCTTGAGATCCTGTTTTTCAACCAGGCGCTTTAGAGACTTCCGGTCGCGGAACAGCAGCACGCGATCGATATCCTCGGAAGCTTTGAAGGTCACGGTCAGCGCTTGATGCCAAGGGATTAAATTATCCTCCTGGATCCAACCGCGCACGCTTCCATGACTGTCGCTACCGACCTTTACCCACTTGCTGTCGTTCAGTTCTTTGCGCCCATAGGCATAGAATACCGTGAACGGGATCACCGGCTGCGCGGCGGCGTCCAAGCTGGGTTGCGCGTAGAGACGGCTGCCTGGATTCGCCAGTGCGCGCTGGTACAAGGTCCGCTTGCCGGGCATTAGCAGCGGCCGCTCCGCGCTCTCCTGGGCCAAGACCGAAAAATGGAAAACGCAGGCGATTGCCCCGGCAATCAATGTTCGCAACATGATCTCAATTCCCCAATTTATGCAAATCCGGGCGGGCATGACCGCGGAAGCGAGGCCGTAAGCGCTGTCCAGTCGATCGATCCGGACCGGCTTTAAGGGCCGCGCCGCTACCGCAGGCCCAGGAGTAAACGCCGTGCCTCCGGGTCGCCGGTGCTGGCGCGCTTAATCACCCACTGTTTTAGTTGCTTCAGGCGCTCTCCGGCCTGCGCATATCCGTTACTGGCTGCATTCCGATACCACTTCGAGGCTTGCACGGGGTCGGGCCTGCCGAGCAGACTCGTGTCCTTGGTAAAGTAATTGGGATCGAACATCTCCGCCAATACGAACGCCGATGCCGCGTGACCGGTCCGCGCCGCGAAGAAATACAAGAGATGGGCATCGGCCAGCCGTTGGTCCGCGAGAAATTGACCGGCCTGGGTGTAAAGCTTTTCAAGATCGTAGCTCCGGCCACCTCCTCGTACGTCCGCGATGATGGCGCGCGCGCTATCACCGGCCCGGCCGCTCCCCTCTTCCGTTTCTTGCCCGCCGGTGGTTTGGGCGAGTGGGGGTGCTTCCTCGGGCGGGGCGGATACCGGCCCCTTGCGCGTCCCCGAAAACAAGAACACGCTGATGCCGATGAGCACCGCCAACGCGCCCCACGTGACCGGGCTGCGCAGCACCGAGGGCCGGCGGCGTAGCGGCTGGCTCGCCTTGAACACCGCTTGCGGCGGCCGGCCGTGGAACTGCGCCGTGGCGCGCTGCTTGGCGCCTGGCCGATCATTCCGATCGTTCATCGCCCTCTCGTAAAATGGTCAATCCGCCTTGCCCCCGCTGTTCCGCCCGTGCTTGGCGCCGGCATAGCAACGGTCCAAGCCTGCGAAGAACACTCATCTTGATGATTGATAAAAGCTTAATCTAAACGATGGCGATCCATCCCCGGTGCGATCCGGCGCGTTGCAAGATACGGCATTTTTATACTGACGGCAAACCACACACAGACCAGGCGGCTGCTCCCAAAATGAATGCGCGCGCCTGTGATGTCCGTCACGCCGCGAAAGCCGGCGACGGATAAATGACCGGCGCTAAAAGCTTTCGAGACACGCTGGTTAGAGCGCGCTTGACGACATAAATCGTAGAATACTAGCATTCCCCTGGGAGGAGACCGTAGGGTGAAGCTCAATGACATGGCCGAAAAACTGGGTTGCGCCCTGCGCGGCGACGGCACTACCGAAATCACAGGCGTTTCCGGCATCAAGGAAGCGGTCCATTCCGTCAAGAGCTAAAAGCGAACTGGAAGGGATCCGCGCCGCTCAGGCCCGCCCGGCGCTAAGGGATCACCTGTTCGCATTCCGGGGGCGGTCGCACCCGTTCGCCCGCCAGGGTCTTTTGCTTTTCAGCGTCCTTTCGCGCCTCCTCCGTGAACCACCATTTCAGCGTCGTGTCGCAGCCGTCACCCGCGGGCACGGGCGCTTGCGGGGCGCAACCTGGACTGTCCGCGGGACATTTCAAGCGCAGATGAAAATGATCATGATGGCCCCACCAGGGCCGGATCTTTTGCAACCAGAGAAAGTCTTCAGGGCGGCGAATGCGTATGCTCAATTGGCAGAGATGACGTTTGATCGCCGCGTGCACGAAGATGCGATCGACGCTGTCGATTTCCGCGGCGAACTTGAGTACTTGCCAGGGGAAATCGGATCGCACCGGGACAAAGGAAGGCGCCGTCAGGGTCTCCCGATCGCGAGCGGTCAAGGCACGGTCCCGCGCGACGGCTGGCATCCAAAACCATATGTCCGCGTCGATCCCGGTTTGATGGCTGCGATGGCCGGAGGGCATCGGGCCTCCCCGCGCCTGGCTCAGATCACCGATGAGTAGAACCCCATCGGTCGCCTTATGCACGCGGCGGCTCAAGGTCTCAATGGCCCGCACCAGCGCGGGATGGCCGAACCCTCGCCGCCGGCTCGGGCGCATGCGCTGGTAGCCCGCGCCGCCGAGCGGTAGTTCTTCGGCGCCCGCGAGGCAGCCCGCCTGAACGCCCCCGATAGCACGGGCTGGCGGCGCCGTGGGATAGGTGATCATTGCCCAGCGGGTGTCAAGGTCCCTCGCCGGTAGGCCTTCACTCATCGCCGCATAAGCGCCAACAACCAAACTCAATACCACCCTTACGAGAACTCCGGCCATCGGTCAAGCCATCAATTTTTCGCTTCGATACACGCCCGTGCACATAGCGCCTATAATTAAGCACATTAAGCAAGATGCGAGGGCGCCGCTAAGGACCTATCGAAAGCGTTACTCTGATTCACAACCACTCGGCAATAGAGCCAAAGGGGAAAGCAATATGAGAGGGTCAGTACGAAAAAATATCGTCTGCTTACTGAGCTACGGGTTAGTACTTAGCTCGCTATCAATGCCGCGCCTGGTAATGGCGGATTACCACGGAACGTCCACAGAGATCCAAGACCCAAACCGATCCGGACCTAGCACTCAGTCCCCAACCGCGGTCGAGATGTTCGCCGATGCGGCGATTGTCAGACCCTTGATGTTAGGGGCCACGGCCTTGGGTACCGGCATCTTTTTGGTCACGCTACCATTGAGCATCATCGGCGGCAACACCGATCAGGCCGCGCAACGCTTAATCGTCGAACCCGGAAATCATCTCCTCAAACCGTGCTTCGGCTGCCTGCCGAGCGTCGATTGACGGCCTAACGCCGTATTCATAGCGATTTCGGCGCGCCGAAATCGCTATGAAGCGCCGCTCATGGCGGCCAGACACAGCGTCATCAAGGCCCCCGGCATCAAGCCGAGGACCAGCACGGCAAGCCCGTTGAAGCTCAGCACCACGCGCGTATCCTGGCCGCAAACGATGGGCGAGGTGTGCTACTCCATCGACGTGTTTCACTGGTCCAGCAAAACGGCTACACTTAGCTAAGTTTGTGGTCATGTCGTTGTGGGGTGTGCCGTGTCTTATCAAGTCAATATTCATGATGCGAAAACCCAGCTCTCGGCCCTCCTCACGCGGGTGGAAGCGGGCGAGGAGGTGGTCATCTCCCGCGCCAACAAACCGATCGCGCGCCTGGTTCCCTATACCCAACCCAAGGCACCGCGCCGCCTCGGCGAGGCCAAGGGCTTGATCGAGATCAAGCCGGACTTCGATCAGCTCCCGGATGAATTCATAGCGCACTTCACGTGAGGATATTGCTGGATACCCATGCCTTTCTTTGGCTGGTCACTGACGATCCCAAGGTCTCCGCGCCCGCCAAGGTCGTATTCCTTGAAAACGACAACGAGCTGCTACTCAGCGCGGTCACTGGCTTCGAGATCGCGGTGAAGTATTCGCTCGGGAAGCTCGGCCTTAAGGAGCCTCCCAAGCAATTCATCAGCAAGCGCATACAAGCCAATGCCTTGATACCGCTTGCCATTACCATCGAGCATACCGTGCTGCTCGCCGACCTCCCCTTTCATCATCGCGATCCCTTTGACCGCTTGCTCGTGGCGCAAGCCTTGAGCGATAGCCTGCCAATCCTGAGCGCGGATACGCTCTTATCCGCCTACGGGATAGAGAGGATTTGGTAGCCCCAACGTTATCACTCCAGCCGCATCGCCCCAAAGAGCGTGCGACGCGCGCCGGTAACGGTCAGCATCGTAGATACTGTTATCCATGTCGCCTACGGGGTCTTGAAGTCTGGACAACCCTTCAACCCAGCGCTTCATGGACGTTGACATGGATAACAGTATCTACCCGGGCTCGACTCGGGGTAGGTCGCGTGAAAAGAGGCTCTTAATTAACCGCAGCCGCAGGGATAGTCGGCATCCCTTTCAGGCAGCGAGAAGATCGCGTGCAAATGGTCGGGCAGCACCACGATAGCCTCTACCGTAAACGGGTGCCGCGCCCGCCCATACCGAAAGGCGGCGCGTAAGAGGTCGATGTGATCGGTCAACAGCCGCAAGCGCCGCTCGCCGAGATTGAGGGTAAAGAAATAGCTCCCGCCCGCGAACAGTTTGCGCCGATGGTTAACTATCGGCGCATCATATCAAGGCTCGTGAGTGTGATGGGTATCGCTACGCGAGCGATCGCAGACCACGCCTACGCTTGAATGTAGGATGCGCCCGACGTTAGGAGGCGCCGAGGCGCGCAGCTTCGCGGCGATCAGGGGCGCGCGCTTCGACGGGTTCGGGTCCGGCTTGCTCGAGGGGTCGGTCTGAAGCCAGGTGTTCCATGTGAGGATTCTGAGGCCGCGGGTCATGGACTGGCTCTTCACGTTCAGGGACTTCGGCCGCGCCGGAGTGGGGCGCTACAGAACCTGCTCGGCCGCGATCCAGAGCGGTGCCGGGTTTTCCTCCGCTTCGGCAGGCAATTCGGATCTCACGAGGCCGATCTGGCGGGTGTACATGTTGTCGAAGGTGCCGAAGGCGTTGTGCGTCGAGTAGACCCGCTCGAACTCCGGGAGCTTCGCGTAGAGGTCCTCGACCCTGTCCCGCGTAAGTGCATTGTATTGCCCCCAGTGGGGGCGGCCGCCGAGATTGCCGGCCTTGTAGCAGAGCGACTCCTCGATCTCTTCGAGGGATGCCTTGTAGTCGCTCATCTGCTCCGCGCGCTTGTCAAGGTTCAGCGGCAGGAGCATGGGAATTTCGATCATGCATGTCGGCCGGTCGTATTGCATGGCGAGATAATGTCTCGACGGCGCGACGAAGCGTACGCCGAAGGGCACCGCGTAGAAATACCTGTTGCGCGCCATGATATCGAGGATCCGGTCCACCGCCGCGACGGTGTTTTCGAGCGGCACGGCAATCTCGGTCGAGATTGCCTCGGACGGGCGCTCCGGCTCTTCTTGCGGTTTCGTGTCGTCACGCTCGCGGCGGAGCACCCAGTAGTTCCTCGAATAATCGACCTTGCCCTCGAAGGGCGGATCGTCCGCAGTGCGCTCGAAATTGCCGCGGATCTTGTTGCCGATGTCAATGAAGAGGAGGATCGTTCCGTTCTGGCTCTCGAGCGAGGGGCGCACATGGTCTTCCACGAAGCGTTGGAGGCTGCTGGACTTCTCGCGCCGGGGCGGCCAGTCGTATTTGTCCTTCCAGTTGTCGGGCTTGCTCACCTTGTCGGTCAGGTTCCGGTAGCGCACGAAGCACATCGGGTTCCGGGTCGCGTCCTTGCCCTGCGCTTCCGGGCAGTTGACGAGGAATTCCCAGAAGCGGTTCTCCTTCAGGACGCGGGGGAGCTTGTAGGGGAAGCCGCTCAGAGTCTCGAGGCGCAGGAGATCCTTGACGTCATTCCATTCGATGGCGCGGTTGTCTTCCTTCAGCCAGTATTCGTCGGTGACCTCCAGCGTCAGCGAGTAGACGAGGCCAATGCTGCCAAAGCTGACGACCGCGGAGGAGAAAGTATCGTCGTCCTGGATCAGCTCGGTGTCGTGCTTGGACTCGTCGCGCTCGAAGGCGGCCGGGTCGGTGATCCCGTTCGCCGGCTCGATGCGCCGAAGCCGGATCTCGGGCGCGCCGTCGACCTTCCGGACCGTGACCATCTCGATCGACCGCACGCTTTCCGCCATCGGGCCGGTATAGATGCTGGAGCCGTGGGTTCCGGTCAAGATCGCGCCGATCAGGGACTGCCAGTCGAAGGAGCCCATGTTGAGGACGGCCTTGTCGCCGAGTAGGACGCGGTTCGCATATTTCAGCCGCGTTCCCGCGAGCAGGCGCACATAGTAGGGCGCCTTCGATTGCAGGCTCGGCTTGAGGTAGTCGAGCGGCAGCGTGCCCTGCATCGCGTCGAGGCTGACGAGGAGATCGTCGGGCCGCGCGACGGAAGTGGTGGAATGCGCGGCGCCGACGGCGCGCAGGCGCTGGCCGTTCGCGATGGCCGTCTCCACGATCTGGACGAGATCCTCCTTCGTCCTCGGCGCGCTGACGCTGAGGCCGGAGGACGCGTAGTCGCCGATCCAGTTCGTCCACGGCACGATCAGGGGAATGCTGTTCATCGCGGTGCCTCTGCCACTGGGAGGGGGCTGCGCGGCATCGCGCGCGCCGGCGTCATGCCGGGGCTCGCGATCATGCTGCGTCCCCCTTCGGGGCCGCGGTCGGGCGGCCTGTCGCGCCGGCCCCCCC
>JALZJW010000127.1 GCA_030859565.1 Pseudomonadota bacterium | reverse complement strand
GGCTACGCCACCGCGCGCTCGCTCCTCGTCCCCTGGTGCACCTACACCACGCCCGAGATTGCCCATGTGGGGATGGATGCGGCTGCTTGCGCCGCGCGGGACATGGAAACCGAAACCTATACTTACGATCTGGCCGAGGTCGATCGCGCCATCCTCGATGGTGAAGAGGAGGGCTTCGCGCGGCTGCATATCAAGAAGGGAACGGATCGCATCCTCGGGGCGACGGTGGTCGCCGAGCATGCTGGCGAGATCATCAGCGAGATCACGGTGCTGATGCGAGCGGGCGGGGGTGTGAAAACCTTGCTCGCGAGCATCCACCCGTATCCCACCCAGGCCGAGGCCGTAAAAAAAGCCGCTAACCTGTGGCGGAAAACCCGGTTGACCGGGACGATGAAACGTATTTTAAAGAACTACTACGAATGGAGCCGATCACGCGTGCGGCGTGTTTGAAAACAACGCCCTGATGGTTGCTTGCATGTTCTCGGCCGTTGCGCGCGGATCTTTTGCATCCCGGATCGGGCGCCCGACCACGATATGATCCGCGCCGTTACGGAAGGCTTCGCCCACGTCCACCACGCGTTTTTGGTCATCGCTCGGCCGGTTTCTGCACAGGAACAAAATCTGATAGCATTTCTCGGTCATGATGCTCAGTACGTCAAGTCACGGCATGATAACAAACATCGTGGGGCTAGGATGCTGAGAACGCGAGCCCCGCGATTGAGTGTTGACCCCGCGTAGTCTAGCCTTGAGTAGGGGGGGACAGCGGGCAAATCTTTACAACTATAACAGGAGGCAAATTATGAAGGCGCATATGTGTGGACGGATAGCGGTTCTGGCGGTGTTCCTGCTGGTCAGTCATACCGCGGGTGCGCAGAGCATGACGAGCGACGAATGCATGCGCAAAGTCGGGGCCTATAATCTTCAATTCAATGCTTACCAAGCCGCGACCGGCAGTAATAGGCTCTGCGAGGATATTCCCCTCGCCGGGCCAACCGTTCTGACGGTCGATTTTGTCGACTCGGAGTTACGCACGATGCCAACCGAGGCCCGGCTTCTCGAGGTCGAGTCGTGGCCGGCGGCGCTCGACGGTTCCGGCGACGGCAAGGCGCTGGTTCTAGAACGTTTACCCTCAAAGACCTATTCCTCGGGGCTCATCGAAATCGACTACACGTTTAAAGCACCGGGATATTACGTGGAAGTCGTGAGCATCGAGGCACCGGGCGGCAAGAAGCACGTGTTGCGGTTTCCGTTTCAGGTGGGGGCTGGGTTTGACTGGTCCGGGCTAGGGCTTTGGGCGGCTATTAGCGCAGTCTTTGTGCTAATTGCCGGTGCGGCTTTTTGGTTTTTCAGAAGAAAAAGCGAAGAAGTCTAACGCCGGCCCAGGCCGTCGTCGAGGCAAATCCCCGCGCATACGCGGCGCCGTCGATTTATTAACACGATCTCCGTGAGGATCCGGTCTCAAGCAGTATCCGTCGGCGTCAGGAGGGCATCGGCCTTGGCCGCACAGATAAAATCGTTCTCCGAAAGGCCATCGATCGCGTGCGTCGTATAGCGAACCGCGCAGGTTCGGTAACCGATCTCCATCAGCGGATGGTGATCCTCCTCATGGGCGATCGTGGCGGCGCCATTGGCGAAGGCCATCGTTTCGTGATAATTCTTGAATCGATAGGTTTTCGAAATTGACTTGGCATCTTCAGCGAGATCCCAACCCGGCACGTAATTTATGAGATCCCGGGCCTCGGAGGCGGTCAAGGCCGGCAGACCGCCTTCGCAGGGTTTGCAGCGCCGTCGAGTAAGCTCGTTCATTGATAGCCTCCGCACCTAGGCTTGGTTTATGGGATTATGCTCGGATCCAGGAGATGGCTGGACGCCGGCGAGAACCTTGAGATGTTCGGCGATGCAGAGCGGTAGCGCCCGCAGGTTGTATCCGCCTTCGAGCAGCGCAATGAGCCGGCCCTCGGCATGTTGGTCCGCAGCTTCCAGCATGCGTTCACTCATCCAGCGGAAGCACTCCGTGGTGAGGCAAACCTCCGCGAGCGGGTCGTCGCGGTGCGCATCGAAGCCCGCCGAGATCAAGATAAATTCCGGTTTAAAGGCGTTGATCTTGGGCAGGATGTGTTCCCTGAACGCCGCGTGGTAGTCGCCGTCGGTGGCGCCGGCCGCCATCGGACAGTTTAACGTCGTCCCGGCGCCCGCGCCGGTCCCGGTCTCCGTCCAGGCTCCGGTGCCCGGATAGAACGGGTATTGATGCAGGCTCACGTAGAACACGGAAGGATCGGCATAAAAGCTATGCTGGGTGCCGTTACCGTGATGCACATCCCAGTCGAGAATCAACACCTTATCGATCCCGTAGCGCTTCTGGAGATAACGCGCCAGGATAGCAACGTTGTTGAAGAGGCAAAACCCGAGCGCCATAGCGTGCTCGGCATGGTGACCCGGCGGCCGGAGCATGGCGAAACCGTTGTCAATCTCCCCGCCGAGGAGCCGATCGGCCAGTTCAAGTCCCGCGCCTGCCGCGAGCAGAGCCGCATCGAAAGACCGCGACGAGATGGCAACATCGGGGGAATCCAAGTACCGCTCCCCGGCGGCGCAGGCTCCCCGTGCGCGTTGAATATAGCCGTGGTCGTGGATGGTTTCGATGCACGCGATCTCAGCCGGGCGCGCCGCGATGCGTTTGGTGCGTTCGAACCACGGCTGCGCGGCCAGATGCGCCATGCTCACCTCGAGCCGCTGGCGGCACTCGGGATGCCCGTGACCGGTGTCGTGCTCAAGGTAGGCCGGGTCGTAGATGAATCCCGTGCTCATAACAAGCAGTGTAGCCGCGGCTCGGCGCGGTTGCCAGCCGGTTATTTTTTTGAGCGCAGGCGGCTCCGTGCCTGCGCCTGCAACTTCTGAAAGAAATCGGTCTCGGTGAGCTCCGCGACCTGGCGCGCCTTCTTGGTCTCATCGATCTCGATACGGAGGGTCTCGATCTGTTGCTTGAAGCGTTGCTCACGGGCCGCGACTTCCTGCGCCATCCGTTGGAAGACGCGGGCGAGTTGCCCGAGCTCGTCTGGGCGCTTGCCCACCTCGGCTAACGTGTCGGCCACGAACTGTCCCGACTCGACAGTGGCCGCGGCGGTGGTGACGCGGGCCACGTCCTGGAGATAGAGCACTTCCTGATCACGCAGCCGTTTCTTCTCCAGACAGGCCCCGATCCGGGCACGCAGCAGCACCGGGTTAAAGGGCTTGGGGAGGTAATCTTCCGCACCGTGCTCGATGCAACGCACGACGCTCTGGATCTCATCGAGCGCCGAGATCATGATGACGGGGATGTCGCGCAGGCGCGCGTCGGCCTTGAGCTGTTTCAGCGTCTCGTAACCATCCATCTCGGGCATCAGCACATCGAGCAGCACCAGATCGACCGGCTGGTCACGGACCGCTTGCAACGCTCGCCGGCCATCCTTTGCCATGCTTACCCGATAGCCTTGATGCCGCAAACGCCGGGACAGCATGTCGCGGTTGGTCTCGTTGTCGTCCACGACCAGGAGGTGGCCAGGGAGGAGGGCGGTGGCTTCCCGGTCGGCCGTCACTGCCTCTGTGTCCGTGTCCTCATCGTGAAGCCAGGATAGATCGTCGGCCGGCTGCGGGGCCGTCGCGGGAGAGCCGGCCGTTAGCGCTGGGGAATCGAAGAGGGCGTTCAGCATCCCGAGTAGGGTCTTCCCCGCTGTGTGGATCTTCTGGAGGTCGCCGGAGAAGGGTTGTAACGCACTGTCTTCGGCCTCCTCCAACAGCAATTCGCTGTAGCCGAGGATGTGGTTGATGGGGGTGCGCAACTCATGGCGCAGATGGGAAACGGAGTCCGGCCCCGGGATCGCAGCGCCCCCCTCGAGCCCCGCCCCTGCGTCGATACCCGGCTCGGGCGTATCATTGGTCGTCATGGGGCACCCCTTGCGCCCTGGTTCAACAGGGCTTCAATCTTCGCGAGCAGCTTGTCGATCTCGATCGGTTTCGTATCGTAGTCATCGGCGCCCGCTTCCATCGCCTTCTCGCGATCGCCTGACATGGCATGGGCCGTCAAGGCGATGATGGGGATCGCTTGGGTCTCGGGCGCCGCCTTCAGGCGCCGGGTAGCCTCCCATCCATCGATGACCGGCAAGCTCATGTCCATCAAGATCAAATCCGGCCCATCACGCTGGGCCATCGCCACGCCTTCGGCCCCATCGACCGCGATGAGCACCTCAAAGCCACGGCGCTGCAGGCGCCGCCCGAGCATGTCTCGGTTCATCTCGTTGTCTTCTACCAATAAGATCTTCGCCATTGCCTTCTTCTCCTACGCGACCTGGCCCAAGCACGCCGCGATCCGATCGCCAAGCTCCGCGAGCAGCTCTTCGCGCCCATACGCCCCTTTATGGACGATGTATTGTACATAGCCATTGAGCCGCTGATGATCCTCCGCGGTGAGGTCCTTGGCCGTGACCACGACAATGGGGATCGCGCGCCAGCCCTCATGCTGTCGCAGAACCTCGAGAAAGCTGAAGCCATCCATCTCCGGCATCATGAGATCGAGCACGATGAGCTCGGGTCGGTTCTCGGCAACCCGATCAAGCGCTACCCGCCCATTCTCGGCCTCCGCGACCACCCAGCCCTCTTGCTCCAGCATACGCCGCATCAGCGCCCGCAGATCCGCCTGGTCCTCGACCACCAGCACCGGGCAGGGTGGATGGGCGCAGCGGTACTTCTGTAGTAACTGGGCCAAATACTCTCGGTCGATCGGCTTGGTCAGGAAGTCCGTCGCCCCCAGGGCAAAACCCATATTCCTGTCATCGACTATCGTCGCCATGATCACCGGGATGGGGGCCAGCTCGGGGTCGGCCTTCAATGCCGTCAACACCGCCCAGCCATCCATCCCCGGCATCAGCACATCGAGCGTGATCACCGATGGTCGCAACTCCTTGGCAAGCCGTAGGCCCTCCTCGCCGTTCGCCGCCCCCACCATGTGCAGCCGCTGTTTATCGAGAAAGCGGCGCATCAGATCATGCACCGTGGGGTCATCGTCGATGACCAGCACGGCCGGCAAGCCCTCGGGCGGCTTCACGGCCGCAGTGTCTTCCGCCTGAGATGTCGATGCGGCTTTCGCATCGACCGCATCGACCGGCAGCCGGATAGTGAAAGTCGAGCCCTGCCCCGGTGTGCTCACCACCGTGATATCGCCGCCCATCATCTGACAGAAGCGCCGGCTGATGACGAGCCCGAGCCCCGTTCCGCCGAAGCGCTGCGCGATCGAGGCATCGGCCTGCGAGAATGCCTGGAAGAGTTTCCCCATCTGCTCGGCCGACATCCCAATTCCGGTATCCGTGATCCAGAATCGCATCCAACCCGCGCCATCGACCAGCTCTCGGGTGGCCCCGAGCGTAATAGTGCCTCGAGTGGTGAACTTGGAGGCGTTGCTGAGCAGGTTGAATAGGGCCTGGCGCAGCTTGGTCAGGTCCGCCCGCATGCTGCCGAGGTCATCCTCACAGCGAAGCACGAGTGCGTTGCCGTTCTTCTCGACCAAGGGCATGATCGTGCTCACGACCCCCTGCACCAGCGTCGCGACATCCACGGTCTCGACAAACACCTCCATCTTCCCGGCCTCGATCTTCGAGAGGTCCAGGACATCATTGATCAGGGCCAGCAGATGCTTGCCGGCGGCGTGGATCTTCTGGAGATCGGGGATGAAACCATCCTGGCCGAGGTCCTCGGCCTCCTCCTGGAGCATCTCGCTGTAGCCGATGATGGCGTTGAGGGGGGTGCGCAGCTCATGAGACATACTGGCGAGGAACCGGTTTTTAGCCTGATTGGCCTCTACGGCCGCGTTACGTGCTAGGGTCAAGCCTTCAGCCAGTTGCCGAAGCTCCTGATTAGCAAGATAGAGCTCACGACTCTTTTCCTCCAGCAGGACCTCAGCTTGCTTGCGTCCTTGCCGCTGCCGCTCCAGTCTTCGTTTTAGCACCTCGATCTCGCTCATGAGCTATCCTGCTTTGGTGAGGAGAAAGCGTACACACGAACCTTGCCCGCCGGAGAGATCTTCCCGTTGAATATGGATAGTCTCGCGGAAGTGCTCGATACACCCCTGGATCAGCCCCTCAGCGAGATCGGCGAGACGCCTTGTGGACCTATAAATGAGAGTCAACCGCCCCGGTTCGGAAGCATCGCATTCGAATCCGGGGAGCTCGGCATCCGGATACAATTTCAGAACCTCGACGTGGATATAGCCATCAATGTTTTCTAAAAAGGGAAACGCCGATTCAACGCCCTCGAAGAATTGCGGGTAGATCGCCACGAATCGACCGAAAAGGTGTTTGCCAAAGGTATGCAACAAATTGGGCACGGTGGCCCCAGTGACCGCACTTAGCTCTGTAACGAGTCGCACCATCTCAGTATGGTCGTACGTTCCCACGGCCGTGTATGCCCCGCGGGACGGCAGCTCGGAGGCTTCTATAATGCGGTCGGCGATCTCTGGGGAGAAACGGTTTTCTACCATCTCAAGAAACTCTGTAAAGACAATACCTTTCACTTCCGAGCTCCTTCCCGATTATCGTTTAGCCTAGGATCACCTCGCCTCGAAACGGGTGGCGAGCTTGGCGTTGGAGAGTTGTTCTTTGAACATCTTTCTCGCCCAGAGATAGTTGAAGCGTACCACAGAAAAATCGAAGGCCGTACCTTCTTTCATGTGCGGATTCAGGACCAGGAACTTGCAGTTGGACGCCTCTCGCGCCTTGAGCGCCTGGTATTCCCAAACCTCGTCTTCCAGGCGATGCATGGCGTTCAACATGCGCTGAATAAACCCCACCGGTTTCGTAATGCGGCCCGAGTCGCTGAAATGGGTGCAGATCACCACCAGTTGGCTCTTGCGTCCCTCCCGATGGTGCTCTTCGATGATCGAAGGCAGGGGCGTCTTTTCGACCACGGCGCCATCGAAATAACCGTGCTCTCGACCGTTCCAGTCGGCGATCGGGAACATCACACCGGGGATGCAACTCGATGCAGCGATGGCGTTTACTAACGACCCCTGGCGGAAGATGATCTTTTGGACGTGCCCGTCATCGGTGCAGGCGATGGCACGAAACGGGATCTCACAGTCCTCGAAGCACTGGACCGGAAGCCCGCGTTCTACCGCCTTACGAAAGCGGTGGCCGCGCACCAGACCGTCGGGTAATTGCCTGAAAAGAAGCAGACGTGCCAGTCCCACCCCCAGGACTTCCCAACGAGCAAAATCTACAGCGCCTTTGCGATCGAGCTCGTCGGCGAGCGACAGCATATGGTCGACGGATAGCCCGGTACTCCAGCCTCCACCAACGATGGCACCCACCGAGACGCCCCAGATCTCCTTGATAAACGGTCGCAGCCCGAGCTCAGTCAGCAGACCCGCAAGGGCGAGGTTGCCGGCCAGGCCCGGCGCACTTCCGGCACCAAAGCCGATCGCCAGATAGTTGTCCGGGTTAGAGGCGATGCGCTTCAGGATACGGTAGTGCGAGGGGTTGCAGGGCGCCTCGATCTCTTCGCGCTGCGCCATGAGCTGCGCGACATGGTCTTGATCGGTGGCCATTATTAGCGAGCTGGGAATGACGCCTCGATCGACACCGGGCGGCCGCGATTCATGCGCTCAGTATGCGCTGGGTAATGTCCCGGATGCTGAGGCTGATTGGGTGCTCGGGATAGCGGTGGACGAACAGTCCTTCGCTCGCCAGCTCGGCCACGTCTTCGCTCAACGGGATCATTCCCAGGACCTCACAGCCAAAGGCCTCTTGCAAGCGCGCCCGCAGCTCGCTCGGATCGAGCCGTGAATGCACCTTGTTGGCGATGAGGTAAACCTTTGGAACCTCGAGCTTGGCCGCAATCTCGGTCAGCACCGCCGTGCCGTAATAGTCCTGCTGATCGGGCCGGATCAGAATGATCAGGACATCCGAGAGCGTCGCGGCGAGCATGCTCTCCTTGTTCAGCCCGGGGTGGGTGTCCATGAACAGGTAATCGAGGTCGAATTCGTCCAGCAAGGCATCGAAGTTGTCACTCAGCCGGTTGATATCGTAGCCTTCCTCAAGGAGCTGAGTAATGGCCTGAGCATTCAACGAGGCCGGCACCAACCAGCATTTTCCTGGTGCTTCAGGATGACTCTGCCCGGAGACGTCGTAGGCGACTTGGGCAATGGTGCACTTGCCCCGCAAGAAGTCGTATAAGGTCAGCTTGATCCGCTCTTGATCGAAGTTGAAAAGGATGTGGATCCCCGGCGATTGCAGGTCCGTATCGAGCACCGCCACCCGTTTGCCGGCTGCCTGCGCACAAACGGCGATGTTGGCGGTCATGTTTGATTTCCCCGTCCCGCCGCGATAGGAGTGGATGGTGACGATTTTCCGTTCGCCCATTTTTTTCCCTTCCGCCCTCAGGCGCGTTTTCTTGTTAGGGCCGAACTAAGCATTTGAAGCGCATAACGACGTTGCAACTACAGCAGTTTTTCATAGTTTCTGCCTTCGCGGTAGTGCCGGCAAGCGCTTTACGTTACGCCGATATGGGCAGTCGATATAGAGTTTGTTCCATAGGCCAGGAAACCCCATTGTTAAGGTCCCGAGGGGGCCGCGGGGGATAAATTTAAACGCTATACTTGAGCATAGGTACCATCGTCACCCTTAGCGCAGGCAGTTGTGGACCACGACCAAGATCTGAAGCAAAGCATCGTCGATGCCGCAATGGCGTTAGCCGAGCCGCGCTCGTGGGAAGTGGTACGCCTGCATGAGGTCGCCGAGGCCGCCGGGATCACGCTCGATGAGCTGCGCGTATATTTCCGCGAAAGGGAGGATATCGTCGAGGCCTGGTTCGACCGCGCGGACGCCGCGATGCTGCGCGCCGCCTCAGTGCCCGGTTTTCTGAGCCTTACGACCCGGCGGCGCTTGCAGCGTGTCATCATGGCTTGGCTCAACGCCTTGGCGCCGCACCGGCGCGTCACCCGGCAGATGATTTCCGGCAAGTTCGAACCGGGCCACGTGCATATTCAGGTCCCGGGGATCATGCGGGTAAGCCGCACCGTGCAGTGGTTCCGCGAGGCGGCGCATCGCGATGCCGCCTACGTGCAACGGGCGTTCGAGGAGGTAGCGACGACCAGCATTTACCTTGCGACGTTCTGCTACTGGATGTGGGACGATTCACCGGGATCGGGCGCGACGGAGGCGTTTCTCGAGCGCCTGCTCGGCATCGCGGAACGCTTCGCCCACGCGACCGTGGGTCCAAGCGCCGCAGCGCCCGGCAGCGGCACCGAACCGCCCGCTTAAATGCTCTTAGAGTTTGTGAAAAAACCGTCGCGAGCGAAGGGAGGTCGCGTTCCGCCGGAGCGCAGGAACCGGAGTGTATATTGAAATACATGAGGATTCCGAGTACCGCCGGAACGCGAGATCCCGAGCGTAGTAGGTTTTTTCACAAACTCTTAGTTTGGATACTTTCACCCATGGCCTGAGCGGCGCCCTGCTGGCCCAGGCCTTCGGCACGGCACGCTCTGCCGGCTTGCCGGTGTGCCAACGGGTGTCGGCGGGCTTTATCGCGGCGGCGTTTCCCGACATCGATTATCTGGTCTTTTGGGCCGCTCCGCTGGTCTACCTTAATCTACACCAAGGGATCACGCATTCTCTGGTGTTGATGCCGCTGTGGGCGGGTCTGGTGGCCGCGGCGTGCCCGTATCTGCTACGCGGCGCGCACGGATGGCAAGCTTTTTACCCGCTATGCGTGCTCGGGATCAGCGCGCATATTGGGGGCGATCTGATCACGGCCTACGGCACGCGGATCTGGGCACCGTTTTCGCCGGTCCGGGTGACCCTGCCGATCACCTATGTCATCGATCTCGTTTTTTCCGGTACGCTCCTGATCGGGCTATTGGTCTCTTTCAAATGGAACGCCCGGCGCTCCGCGGTCCTGGCTTTGGGCGTGCTCGGGAGTTATCTCGGCTTGCAGTATTTCCTCCACACACAAGCGCTCGCCATCGGTCATGCCTATGTCCGCGGCCGGGCGCTCGGCGAGGCCGGTGTTCACGCCATGGCGCAGCCGTTCTCGCCGTTCAACTGGAAAATCATCGTCTCACAAGAGACCGATGTTTACGAAACCCATCTTCGGCTCACCGGGCCGGACGGGCTCGCGTCCGCCGGCGCCTGGCTATTTCCATCCACGGCAGCCGCCTATGTGCCGTATGCTGCCGCGCGCTGGACGCGTTACCCGCGCTTCGGTGCCGATCCCCGCGCGGCGCCGCTCGCGCGCGAGGTCTGGTCGCAGGACGGTTTCGCCGGTTTTCGCGAGTTCGCGCGTTTTCCCGCATTGTACCGTGTCGACCGTGCCGGCGCGGCGCGCTGCGTATGGTTCACCGATCTGCGTTACACGCTGCCAGGGATGCTCCCTCCCTTCCGTTTCGGGATGTGCCGCCAGTCCGATGCCGGCCCTTGGCGCCTTTACCGCCTACGCCTCTTTACCGAGGATGAGCGCCAAGCGCTGTGATTCTTATAGCCCGCCGCAACGTGCGTGCTATCCCTGGGCGGCGCCTTGGGTCGCGGGAGATGCGTTAGGGCCCGGCGCCATACGTGGCCACCACGTCTGGTCTCAGCTTGCCGAGGAGCCCCAAGAGATCATCCTTATCGGATTGCGCGACCTGTTTATTATCGAGGCTCTTGGTCAGGTCTTCCATGAAGGCGTCGAAAGCGGCATTGCCGAGCTGTAGCGGCGCATGCGTGGCCTTCATGTCCCCGCCGGTATACCTGCAGGGCCCTCCCGTCTGCTCGCACAGGTATTCCACCATCTTGGTCTTGAAGCGGCCAATATGGATGTTCGTGAAGTGAAGCCTGGTTTTCGGGTCCGCGCCGATATTGGAGATGAGTCCTTCGACGATGGCCGTAAGCCCCTCTTGCCCGCCCAAGCGCTCGAACAGCAGCCGCGATGCGGGTGGCGCGGGGCGCTCGGCGGCAGGCTTCGGCG
>JALZJW010000126.1 GCA_030859565.1 Pseudomonadota bacterium | reverse complement strand
TGGAGTTCCATGTGAGCGAGTAGGGAGAAGTGGTGTCTTCGGCTCCGAGATTGACGCCGTCGAGTTTGAACTGTACTCCTGCGACGCCGACATTGTCAGAGGCGTTCGCGGAAACCGTGACCGCTGCACCCGAGACGGTGCCGCCGTTGGCCGGCGCGGTGATGGAGACCGTCGGCGGGGTCGAATCCGGGCCCGTGCCGCCGTACTCAAACGCACCGAGATCCGACCCGCTGCCGGAGTAGGGCAAACCGACATTTGTGCCTTTGTTGATAAGATCGCTGTTTAAAGCAAGGTGGAGGAAAGTACAATTCGGCAAGGAACCATTCGCTTGTCTCGGTCCGCGAGCGCAGGTATCGTCCAGCGACGCAAAGTCTGCATCGTTCACGGTAGCCGAGATGGTCCATGAATTGTACGGCTGACTGCCTGCTACACTCCCGAACTTTCCGTGAGACAGGTTGTTTCGCAACACGTCCGCTGTATTATTAAATCCATAGTTATAATAAACTCCCGCCCCGTTATCCCACGCTGTGTTGTTGTACAGCGTCTGCGCAACTGTCGAGCCGCTGCCATGAAACCCAATCGTTCGATTCTTCCATGCTAGGTTTTTTTTCAATGTATGTCCGCCGGTTGGCTCAGGCGCACCCCTGAGTTTATAGCCGTTCCCATTCCCGCGCGCCACCAAGACACTACCGTTCCATGTATACCCATTTTCCCAGACCCAGTTGTTTTCAATGAGCATCGCGGGTGATGTCCACGCATCAATCCCGTCATCGGAGTTGCGCCAGGCGCGGTTGCCGCGGATGACATTTCCGGTACCGGTAGTCACCATCTGGATGCCGTTTGCGTCGCCTCCATCAGAATCCAAGGCATTATCGTTATCGTGTACATCATTGTTAAGGATGAGATTGCTATGGGCAGTAACAGAACTACTGCAGAGTTGGCAATAGACATGTATTCCAGAGCCCTTTCCGCCTCCACCAGTAGCGAGACGACCCATATGATGTATGTTATTGTTCTCAAAAATATTATTGCTTGAACTGCCTCCTGCAAAAATACCATTTATTGGGCCATTCTTCAGTTCAAGCCCTTTGATGTGCCACCAGGAAGCATTTTCCATTGCAATGACACCTGCTCTAAATGTCCCAGTGGGTTGATTGCTCGCGTCAATTACCGGCGTTTCGCCTGGGTAGTTGAAGACTTTGATAAGATTACCGCTTGTGCCATCACGGGTGAATGTCGTCATTGCGGTGAACGTGTACGTCCCCCCACGCATAAATATAGTGTCTCCCGCCGCCGCCACATCGTGTCCTTTCTGCAGGGTAGCAAATGGCAAGGCTTCTGTACCGGGGTTTGAATTTGAGCCGCTCGGGGCGACATAGTATGTTGCCGCACTCGCTAAAATTGGTGCGAATATAAAAAGGCTGAGTAAAATGAGGGTACGTAATATCCCCCGACTCGACAAGACGCCGCTTGTCGGCGATGAATTAATGATGGTCATGCCGGTCCTCTAGTCAATTAAATGATCTGGCTAATTCGGTAACCCCGGCGGCGTACCCGTCTAACCTGTCGTCGTTTGACGACGGCACCGAAGTCGTTCGGACACGTTATCGGCATGTGACCTCATACTTGAGGCTCCCTACGCGTGACCTGGGACCCGAGTCCGCCGACGAGCCATAGGAGAGCAACGCGAAGGCGAGGAGCCCGCGATAGCCGCGTCAGCGACGTAGAGTCATTGAGTGAGGTTGCGCGCGAGCGATAGCGACGTAGCGCAAGTGAGCGCAGGATGGTCGCGGCAAAAGGAATCACTCGCTGCGAGACCGAGGGTGCGAGAGGGACTTGGATGTCCTGTCGCACATACCGAGGGCCGCGGCGCAAACGCCTTGTATCTTGTCATTTTTGGCTTGTCATCAAGCCAAGCCGCCGCTTACATTGTTGGCTCTGACTTAGCGTAAATTTCAGCACCCTCGCTGCCGGTGGCCCAGCTAGCTCGGTTTGTGCGCGAGGCGCGATCTCAGCGCGTTGGACCGCCGCGCAGCCAGATTATGACCTGTGTGCGTGCACAGGTAGCGCGGCCGATACACAAGTCTATAGGTACTCCATATGGAGGATTTTCTGAAATCAGCGACTGTGGTAGAATGAGCGTTGTCCAACCTTACCCTCACGGAATAGCACAATGCGACCGCCGCCGCGATTCACTACCAGGTCATCGTACGTTGCCCAGGGCGAGCCACTTCTCCTGAGATCCCCCGGCCTGTCGTGGCTCACACCCTGTCTGGTCGCTCTTATGCTCTGCGCGGGACTCGCGTTGACTCAGGCACAAACCGGGGCCCACTATACGGCCGTCGAGGTGGGGACTCTGGCCGAGGGATCGAGCCGCGTCGTGCGAGCAGTGAACGACGGCGGCGAGATCGTGGGGGGCGCCCCGCGTGATCGCGGCCATCGGGGATTCCTTCTGAATGGTGTCGGACCGCAGGAGATCGCAGGGCTGCCGGGTAGCGACTACAGCCTCGCTCTCGGCATCAACAAGCTCGGCCGAGTCGTGGGTTCGGCGAACACAGCCACTGGGTTGCGAGCCTTCCGTTCCCAGCGGAGGACCGGGATCGTTGCCCTCGGCACACTCCCAGGCGACAGCGGCAGCGCAGCCTTCGCCATCAACGATCCGGGAGAGGTTGTCGGCTTTTCGAGCGGACCCACCGGCGTTCGGGCCGTCCTCTGGACCCGCGCGGGCGCCATCCAGGCGCTACCGGCGCTTCCCGGCAGCGACTCGAGCCGAGGTCTCGCAATCAACAATCTCGGGAATGTCGTCGGAGTCTCCGACACCCCTTCGGGACCGCGTGCGGTGTTCTGGGGGGGCGGCGCGGTGGAGGATCTGGGGACGCTCCCGGGCCACGGTACGAGTGAGGCGCTGAGCATCAATAACAGCGGGGATATGGTCGGGTCCTCCGGAGATCCTGAGGCACAGCACGCCGTGCTCTGGGCCCCGGGCGCCGTCATCGAGGATCTGGGCACCCTCCCGGGAGGCACCTCGAGCCGGGCGCTCGGGATGAACGATCGCGGCGAGGTGGTCGGGACCGCAGAGACCAGCGCCGGGAATCACGCCTTCCTGTGGACGCGGCAAGGCGGCATGCAGGATCTCAACGATCTGCTGAGGTCGCGCTCCGGGTTCGCGCTCACCCAGGCAGTCGCGATCAATGCTCAGGGCCTCATCCTCGCAATCGGCTACGACGAGGTCACGGACACCGCCGACGCCACGGGACAGGAGCACGTTCATGAAGATCATGAGCTTCCGCTTCGGATCTTCCGCCTGGTTCCGGTGCTCTAGCTCATGCCGTACCGACATCCGATCTTCGCTCTCACCGTCGCCCTGATCGCGTTGTGCTTCGGCCCCACGCCGAGCGCCGCGCAGACCAACGTCATCGGGCAGTGGTCCCTCGTCGCGCCGCTGCCTTTTTTTCCGATCCATACCCATTTGCTGCCTACCGGGAAGGTGATGATCTGGCCGGGCGACGGCGGGGTGTCCGGCAACGATCCGCGGTCCTGGGATCCCGCCGACCAGAGCGTGTCGATCCTCAGCAAGCCGGGCTACGACCTCTTCTGCAGCGGCCACTCGTTCCTGGCTGACGGCACCCTCTTCGTAGCCGGCGGCCACATCTCGAATAACGTGGGTCTGTCGCGGGCGAGCAGATATAATCCCTTCACCAACGCGTGGAGCTCGCCCCCCTTGCCCAACATGAACGCGGGCCGCTGGTACCCGACCACC
Source organism: Pseudomonadota bacterium (assembly GCA_030859565.1). NCBI lineage: Bacteria > Pseudomonadati > Pseudomonadota > Pseudomonadota bacterium. The sequence continues at coordinate 7,258 of JALZJW010000126.1, read as the reverse complement.
ACCGTCTTGGGTAACGGCGACGTTCTGGTGGTCTCCGGTGACATTGACCTCACGGTCGGCGTCAACACGCTGCCCCAGGTGTTCCAGGTGTCGACGGGGACGTGGCGGAGCCTCACCAACGCGCAGCTCGCGCAGGACCTCTACCCCTGGATGCTGCTGGCACCGAACGGCAAGGTCTTCCATGCAGGACCGACGGGGACGACCCGCTATCTCGATACGTCGGGCACCGGCGCTTGGGGCTTCGTGGCGACTCGGGCATTCAACGGACACCGTGGTTTCGGGTCGGCGGTGATGTACGCACCAGGCAAGGTCCTGGTGATGGGAGGCGGCCTAAATCCGCCGACGAATACCGCCGAGGTCATCGACCTCAACGCGGCATCGCCGAGTTGGCACGCTGTCGGCTCCATGCAATTCGCCCGGCGCCAGATCAACGCCACGCTGTTGCCCGACGGCACGGTGCTGGTCACCGGCGGCACCGCCGCGCCCGGCTTCAACGATCCCAGCGGTGCCGTGCATGCGGCAGAGCTTTGGGATCCGGCGACCGAAAACTGGACGACGCTCGCCAGCAGCTCGGGAATTCCCCGCGTGTACCACTCTGCGGCGCTCCTGCTGCCGGATGGCCGCGTCTTGAGCACGGGCGGTAACGGGTTCCCGGACACTGAGATCTATTCGCCGCCGTATCTCTTCAAGGGAACCAGGCCGACGGTCACGTCGGCGCCGCCCAGCGTCGCCTATGGGCAGTCCTTCTTCGTCGAAACGCCGGACGCCTTGACGACCTCCAAGATCACAGTGCTGAGGCTCTCCTCAGTGACTCATGCTTTCAACCAGAGTCAGTACATCAACGAGCTGAGTTTTTCGCAAACCACGGGTGGCCTCGACGTCACGGCCCCTCCTAGCGGCAATGTTGCGCCTCCTGGCTACTACCTGCTCTTCATCCTGAACGGGAGCGGGGTCCCATCCGTCGCCAAGTTCGTCCAGCTCGTCGGTACGACAGCCCCCGACACCACCCCGCCGACGGTTTCAATCACCGCGCCGGCCGAGGGCGCCACCGTCTCGGGTACTGCGGTCGCGGTCTCGGCCGCCGCCTCCGATAACGTGGGAGTAGTGGGCGTTCAGTTCAAGCTCGACGGTGCCAACCTCGGCGCCGAAGATACTACAGCGCCCTACTCTGTCACCTGGAACACCACGACCGCGACCGACGGCGCACACACGCTTAGTGCGGTCGCGCGAGATGCGGCAAACAATACCACCACCTCCGCGGGCGTCTCCGTCAGCGTCAGCAACGCCGCATCCTGCCCCCAGACCGCCCTCAACGTGTCCGCTGCAACCAGCGATGGCGGCTTCGCTTATTTCATCGGAGGATCATTCGGGACCCCCGCCGACAACAGCAGCAACTTCAATCAATCCACGCTCCGTCTGTTCGAGAACAGCCTGGAACTGGGACCCGCGCATTCTATTCACGCGAACATCCGCAACCTCGGACAGGGAAGGTTCAGCCACTGGAGTTCGACGACTGGCACCGGAGAGGCGCTGCGCTTCGCCGCCTCGGACAATACCAATCCCCGGACCAACGGCAGGAGCTACACCTATTGCGTGCCCTAATTAGCGAGATCGCTTTGTAAAAGGAGGACCGATGTACAACAGCGATGGGCATTGTGGGCTCAGTGGGTAGAGGGGCTGCGCATGCAGTAGCTCGTAGAATTTCTCCATCGATAGGGTGGACCCCATTGTCAAGACCACGATCTGGCGAAAATAAGTAAGATTTTATCTTTACCTTGTTGGCCACAAGTTGGGCCGGTGGTCAAAGTTTGCCCACCCCGTGCACCGCCACTGGCGTGCGGTAGCCGAGCGACTGGTGCGGCTGTATCGTGTTCCTGATACGACACCACCCTCGCATCCGCTTCCCATCTCCCTCATGGAGAGCGCATCAACCGATGACACCGGCGTCACCTTACCCCATCTACGGCACAGGCACACAATATGTGTAACTCTTCCCGTTAGTCCGCGGATTGGAGTTGTTGGAGGCGGAAACCGCAGCGCCTCCCCTGTGCCGTTCGTCTGACTCCAGTGGCTGAAGCGTCCAGCTCCGAGGTTACGGATATCTACGTGACGAGCGTGTGCGGGTCCCATTTCCACGCCATTCTCGAAGATGCGAAGGGTGGAGCGGGTAAGGTTGTTTTGGTCGTCCGCGGGAGTGCCGAATGTTCTTATGACTATATATGCAAAACCGGTATCAGAAAGTATCGACGAAACAGTGAGCGGGGTCTGCGTGCAGGAAGAAGAAGGGGGCGGTGGTGGAGGCGTTACCTCCCACCATACTCAAACGCTCCAAGGTCAGGGGCGCTTCCGACGTAAGGGATGCCGACTTTCACACCCCTGTCGATAAGATTGCTGCCGGCAACGAGTCTGAGAAAATGGCTCGATGGCAATGATCCATCAGCATTGCGAGGACCGCGTGCAATGGTGTAATTGAGGGACGAGAAGTCGGCCGCGGACACATTGACTCCTAGCGTCCAGGAGTTATATGTGTCTGACCCGGTTATCTTACCGAGGACACCGAAAGAGATGTTATTGCGGAACGTGGATGGCTTACTAAACAGAAAGTTATGTTCTCCGTTGCCCCAAGCAGTATTGTTATACACAGTCAGCGGTAAGTCTCCGCCATTGTTATGGAATCCGAGTGTTCGGTTCCTCCACGCGACATTGTTTTTCAACGTATGACCGCCGTCCCCAGCAGCGTTTCCTCCCAACTTAAAACCGTTCCCATTCCCGCGCGGCGTCAGGGCATCACCTTTATACCCATTCTCCCAGGACCAGTTATTCTCAATCAGAGCAGGCGCTGAATTCCACATATCAATCCCGTCATCGGAGTTGCGCCAGACGCGGTTGCCGCGGACGACATTTCCACTACCAGTAGTCACTAGGAGAATACCGTCCGCAGCGCCTCCAGAACCTAAGGCATCATCGTTATCATGTGCGTCATTGTTGAGGACGGTATTGTTAGCGGAGGTGCCATAAATCGCTATCGCCCCCGAGCCCCCACCGGCTAAAAGACGGCCGTAATGATGAATGTTATTGTTTTCAAAAACATTGTTATTTGAACTCCCTACCGCATGGATGCCTCCTATGGCGCCATTCTTCAACTCAAGCCCTTTGATGTGCCACCAGGAAGCATTGGTCATTCGAATCATGTACGGGGCGCTCCCAGAGGTATGATTGATCGCGTCGATTACTGGTGCTTCGCCCGGATATGCCCATACCTTGATGTAATTCCCGCGGCTTCCGCTTCGGGTAATTTTTGTCTGCGCGGAAGGAAAGTACGTGCCGCCGCGCAGGTAGATGGTGTCGCTCGCAACTGCCACATCGTGCGCCTTCTGTAGGGTGGCGAAAGGCTGCGCTTGCGTCCCGGCGCTCGAGTTCGAACCGTTCGGGGCAACATAGTATGTTTTCGCATTAACTAAAGTTGGCGTGAGTACAAAAAGGCTGAGTAGAATAAAAGTACGTAACTTCTCCCGACTTGTGCTTATAAGGACGTTGATAAAAGGTAGCCAGAACGAATTATATGATCCCCTATGCCCGCTCGCCGAGCCTTGATCGCTCATCCTGTGTACCCCATAGTTGCCCTCGCCGAACAGACGCACGCGTCCCTCCTCTATGCAGGCAAAGATCGGGACAACGAGAGGAAGTGGATTTAATGCAACGTTGCTCATGATTGGTATACCTCGATTGTAGAACGTCCTTAATGTTTGGCAGCGGCGCAACGAACTCGAGCACGCGACCCGCTACGAACCGACTTACTTCTAGCTGTACGCAATCCTCGATATCTTCAGCCGCTAGGTCGCGGGGTGGATGATGGCGCATCGGGAGGGCGCATAGCTCGCCAAGCGCCTCATTGAGGAGAGCTGCCACAAACTAGGCATCCTCCCCCGGACAATTGAGATGCCGACCGGGGGCTCCACCATGACCTCAAAGTCCGTGGCCTGTCTGGTCTCCGACCGGGACGTTCCCAAGACTCATAGCTGGCCACACGTCTCCGATGAACAACGCCTTCTCGGAAAGGCATTAAAGACCATCGAGTATCGACGGGAGTTCCCGGAACGCTTCGGGTCAATCGAGGACGCTCGTAGTTCTTGCTGGGCCTTCTTCTTTTGGTACAACGAGGGATATCTGCACACCGGCATCGGTCTGCTCACCTCGAAATCCTGCGCTACGGTCGGTCACACCGACGCCGGGATCCAATGCCGCCAGGCCGCCGTGAGTGGCGCCTATGCACGCCACACCGACCGACTCATGCATCGCGCCACCCGAGACCACAGGAAAAGCCCGAAGCCGTGTGGATCAACCTGCCGGCAACCGAGCATACGGAGCACCAAATTTTTCCGAAAGATGTCGCAAAGTCGTTGATGAGTTCCGGCTAGAAACGTTTTGGAACATGGTGACGAGTGCCCTATTCCCCGGAATCTATGTTGCTTCTCTGCAAGCGCAGTGCGCTTTAGTTATTCTTGTCCAGAAATGCTACGGAAGTCGGAGAGGTTCACAATACCCGGGCCGCCGTTTTGTGGCGTAGGTCTCAAAATGACCTATCCAATGGCTCCGCGGGCCCTGTGTGCCAATATCGCGTGAGACACCTTCACCCTGGAAAATAGAGAGCAGGGCGGAGGAGATAATTGAACATGGGAGCCTCGGATCGTGAGACCAAGATATTGAACCCGGAAGTGACGGAGAAACCGGAGCGTCGACAATTTGCGGCGGCGTACAAGTTGCGGGTCCTGGAGCAAGCAGACCGGTGCAGCTCGCTGGAGGAGATTGGTGCCCTGCTGCGTCGCGAAGCGTTGTACTCCTCGCACCTGAGCAACTGGCGCCGGGAACGTCGCAAAGGTGCGTTGGGGTCGATGTTGGCGACGACGCGCGGTCGACCGGCGGTGCGCTCGGCCGAGGAACGCGAGATTGAGCGGCTGCGGCGGGACAACGAGCGGCTGCGTGGCAAGCTGGCGAAGGCGGAGAAGATCATTGATGTCCAAAAAAACTCTCCGAGGTGTGCCGAAACGTCGGCGGCCTCAGGCATGCTCGGCTTCCAGCCATGCCTGGAACATCAGCACGTCCCAAAGGTAGTATTGCCAGTTGCGCGCGCCGCTCTGGTGCTCCTCCCACTTCCGACGGATGGGCGCCGGATCGAGAAATCCCTCGCGGCGCAAGCGCGCGTCGTCTAGCTGGCCTTCTGCCCAGTCGCGCAATGGCCCCCGCAGCCAGGAATCGATGGGGACGCCGAAGCCCATCTTCGGGCGCTCGATCAGTGTCTTCGGCACGTATTTGTAGAGCATCTGACGCAGCAGCCATTTTCCTTGCCCGTCGCGGATTTTCATCGGCAGCGGCAACGAAAGGACAAATTCCACCAGCCGGTGGTCGAGGAACGGCGCGCGCGTTTCCAGGCTCACCGCCATCGCCGCGCGATCCACCTTTACCAGGATGTTGTCAGGCAAATAGGTGAGCGTATCCGTCGTCATCATCCACTGCTCGAACGTGGATGCCACACCGGAACGCATTAGCAATTCGTCGAGCAACGTTGCCGGCTCGCGGGCGCCGAGCACCAAACTGGAGGGGTCCTTCCAATGCGAGACCAGGCGGCGATATAGTGCGCCGTCATCGGCCAACGCCAGCACCTCCGCCGCATTGTATGCCTTGTCGCTTGGCTGGCTGACTCGGAAATACGGGACCACCGCCCCCAAGGGCCGCAACAGCGCATCCAGCAGCCACGGCGGACACGCGCCGACGGCCTGCGCCAACCGGCGGCGCATTGACCGTGGCATACACATGAGCTTGCGGCGCAGGTCGCGTGCGAGGAAGTAACGGTTGTAGCCGCCAAAGAGCTCGTCCCCGGCATCGCCGGAGAGACTGACCGTGACGTGCTGGCGCGCGTGCTGCGCGACCAGAAACGTCGGGATCTGTGAGGAGTCGGAGAACGGCTCGTCGTAGATTGCGGGCAGCCGGGGAATGACCGCCTGCGCTTCTTTGGGACTCACATACAACTCGGTGTGATCGGTGCCCAAGTGGCGGGCCACCGCCTTGGCGTATCCCGCCTCGTTGTAACCCGCCTCGGCAAAGCCGATGGTGAAGGTGCGCACGCGGCGGGACGACTGCGCCTGCATCAGCGCCACGATGGCGGAAGAATCCACGCCACCCGAGAGGAATGCCCCAACCGGCACATCCGATATTCTTTGCAGCGCAATCGCCTTACCGGATATCCGCTCCAACTCGACCAGCGCCGCGGCGTCACCGTGCGAGAACGGCTCTTCCCTGGCGCGCGCCGCTGCCGCGAGTACGGACCAATACACGTTGGGTGCCGGAAGTTGACGCCGGCGTACGTCGTCCTGCGAAACCGTGCGCCATGTTCCAGGGGACAGCTTCCAGACGCCCTTGTAGATCGAATAGGGCGCGGGAATGTAGTTGTGGCGGAAAAACAGCGTCAGAACATCGCGATCCACCTCGCCCCGCCAAGACGGATGGGCGCGCAGCGCCTTCAACTCCGACCCGAACACGAGCGCGTCACCTGCCCAGCCGTAATAGAGCGGTTTTTCGCCCAGGCGATCGCGCATCAGATGCAACTGGCGTTCGGTCCGGTCCCACAGTGCGAGCGCAAACATGCCGACGCAACGCTGCAGCGTGTTTTCTATGCCCCACGCCTCGAAGCCCGCCAGGAGCGTTTCGGTATCGGAATGCCCACGCCATGCCGGTGCTGCCGCCGAAGCCTGGAGCGCCTGCCGCAGGTCGGCGTGGTTGTAAATCTCGCCGTTGAAGGCGATGACCCAGCGGCCCGATGCCGACGTCATCGGCTGATGCCCAGCCGGCGATAAATCGACGATCGACAGGCGCCGGTGGCCAAAGGCCACGCCCGCCTCGGCGTCCAACCAGATCCCGGAGTCGTCGGGGCCGCGATGATGAATTGCCTTAGCCATCATCCGCGCGATTGCCTCGCCCGCTTCAGCGGAGAAACCGGAGAGTTGGAGGTATCCAGCAATGCCACACATCAGACGCTACCCTCTGCAAAAGCAGTTGGGCGCGTTGCATATAAGTTTGCTGTGGAGATCACCGTGGAGATCTTCAATTCACTTAACACAAAACGGACCCATGAACACATTAGCGGATAGTGGGTATCCACTTCGCGCAAGTGCCCCCTATGTGTTGTGGTCAAGCGATTTAGCTCTTCCCAGGAGGCTTCGGTATGGTGTGGGTGTGATGGTGGCGGCTTGCTGCATCAGAC
>JALZJW010000125.1 GCA_030859565.1 Pseudomonadota bacterium | reverse complement strand
TCTGGAAGCCCGCGAATGGGCCCGTGCATCGGCGCCCCGGGCGCTCTTTGAGGCACAAAACCTGCCGCGCGTCGATCGGCGCGGCGTCTATGCCGCGGCGCAACCGTGGCAAAGCAATGTTGTCGGTGATCTCATCGCCGCCCTGATGGAGGCTGCCGGGAAGATCAAATGCCATGAGAGAATCGTCGATTGGCAGGCGAGCGTTCGGCTGCGTCACACGCGCACGGTCCTGTGCACGAGCCTGGGCGGTAAGATCGAGCAAGAATGGACCGACCTGATCCCGGAATTGGTCGCCGTAGCAAGTAACGGTGTCGATACACAACGACGTAGCTTCGGGGCGGACCACGGCCGCCAAGGCGGCCTCGAACAACTCGAGAAGCTTGGGTTCTTTAGCGTGCCCGCGCGCATCGCCGAAGAGGCGCTCCTGCTCCTCGAAGCCCCGCATTGCCCTGCCGCCCGCATGGACCTGCTCCTCTTGCCGGGTCAAATGATCCTGCAACTCCACGAAAGCATCGGCCACCCGATCGAGCTTGATCGCATCCTCGGGGACGAGCGCAATTATGCGGGTGGGAGCTTCGTCACCTTGGACATGTTCGGTCACTACCGTTACGGGTCGGAGTTATTAAACGTGACCTTCGACCCCGGCCGCCCGGAGCAGTTTGCGAGCTATGCCTTCGATGACGAGGGCAGCGCGGCGGAACGCCAGTACTTGATCCGGGCGGGTATCCTCGAACGCCCCCTCGGTGGTCATTCGTCACAGGCTCGAGCCCGGATCGCCGGGGTCGCATGCACGCGCGCCGAACACTGGCACCGCCCGCCGATCGATCGCATGGCCAATCTCAATCTCGAACCCGGCACGAGCCCGCTTGAGGCGCTGGTGCGGGGCATCGAACACGGGATCATGATGGACACCAATCGCTCTTGGTCCATTGATGACCAGCGAAACAAGTTTCAGTTCGGCTGCGAGTGTGGGTGGGTAATCAAGGACGGAGGGGTAAAAGGCCTAGTAAAAAATCCCAATTATCGCGGCACTTCTGCGACCTTCTGGCGCAACCTTGGCGCGGTGGGCGATGCTGGCACCTGGCGGGTAATGGGGCTCTCGACCTGCGGGAAAGGCGAACCGAACCAGGCCATCCATGTCGGGCACGCGGCGCCCGCCTGTGTCTTCCGCGACGTCGATGTCTTCTCGAATGCATGACCCGCGCGGGCAATTCGAGTCCGTGCGTGCCATGGCGGCCGCGCTCACGCAAACGGATGAAGTCTGTTTACTGAACTTCTTGGGCGAAGATTCGGATTTCGTGCGCCTGAGCCGCGGACGGATCCGGCAGGCCGGCCACGTATTGCACAGTGAGCTGCGCGTGTGTTTGATCCGGCGCCGGCGCCAGACCCAGGGCACGTGTACCCTGATCCACGATCTCACGCACAACCGCTCGCGCCTGGAGAAGCTGTTTTCCGAGCTGCGGTCACAACTCGATTTCGTCCACGATGATCCCTATTTGCTCTATGCCACCGCCGTATGCAGCACCGAGGATAATCGCCACTTCGACTTACCGGACAGTGAACACGCGCTCACGGAAATACTGGCGGCGGCGGACGGGCTCGATCTCGTGGGACTGTGGGCCAACGGGACCCTGTATCGAGGGTTTGCAAATAGCCTCGGGCAGACAAATTGGTTTTCTACCGGTAGCTTCCATTTGGATAGCAGTTGCCATGTCGATAACGGGCAATCCGTTAAGCTCGGCTACGCGGGTCAGGTCTGGCAGAGCGAGGACTTACGGCGAGCGGTTGGGCGGGTCCGGGAGCACCTCGAGGTGTTATACAGACCGCCCAAGGCGCTCGCGCCGGGGCGCTATCGCGCTTTCCTTGCGCCTCAGGCTCTCGGCGAAATCCTTGGACTGGCGGGTTGGGGAGGATTTAGCTTGAAAAGCTTGCGCACCCAGCACACACCGTTAATCAAACTCATGCGCCATGAGAAGGCTCTGCATCCGAGTGTCACACTCGTGGAGGATCATGCGCGCGGTCTAAATCCACAATCTACGTCTTCGGGTTTTCTAAAACCCCGCGCGGTAAGCCTGATCGAGAGCGGCCGTTTCGTCGATTGTCTCGCCGATCAACGCAGCGCGGCCGAATATGGGATCGCGCTCAATGCCGAAACCGAAACGCCCATGTCGCTGGTCATGGAAAGCGGGCGGCTCCCCTCGTCCTTGGATCTCCTGGAAGAACTTGAGACAGGACTTTATATCGGCAACCTTTGGTATTGCAATTTTTCCGATCGTCACGATTGCCGCATGACCGCTACGACGCGATTCGCGTGCTTCTGGGTCGAGGGCGGAGCGCTCCAGGCCCCGATCACTACGATGCGCATGGATGAAACCCTTTATCATCTCTTGGGCGACGGTCTGATCGGTCTCACTGCCGAACGCGAGCTTATCATCGATCCCGGGACCTACGAGTGGCGCTCCACGGCAAGCATGTTGCTTGCGGGGGCGTTGATAGACGGCGTGACTTTCACCATGTAACACCGGTACCGGTCCAAGATACAGCCTGCATCTGACGCCGATTCCGCACGCTGGAATCGAGGCTCTGTGATACGAGTCGCATTCGGTGCTTCCCATTGACGATGCGCCGATTTAGCCCCTATAGATTTCGCTTAGCTATACGCTAAAGGTAGCCGCCTGCGGTAAGCGCCTCGCGATCGTCCAACCGTCTCACGGCGCCAACCCGGCAGGCAAAAACGCTTCGCAACAGCGACTACCGGGCGGAACGCGCAGCGGAAATTGCGCGGTCCGCGGTTTCCGATATCGGCGCTGTTTGCGAAGCATCCATCGAAATCCCACTTCTATTGGAAGGGAATCCTATGCTGAAGAAACTATTGTTCGCTTCTCTGTTACTGTTCAACGCCCTTGTCTTTGCCGGAGAGTCTGTTAATATCAACAGTGCCGATGCCACAACCTTGGCCAACGCACTCCAAGGCATAGGGCCGGTCAAGGCCGAAGCGATCGTCGCGTATCGGGAAAAGCACGGGCCGTTCAAGTCCGTGGACGATCTGGTGATGGTCGAAGGCATTGGCGAGAAGACGGTCGAGATGAACCGCGAGAGTCTTGACGTCAGTATGCCCAAGAGCGCGCAGTAACCGCTAAGCGGTTCGGAATTGCTGCCCTTCGCAAGGACGCCGGGGGCAGCAGTTCCACTTGTCTCTCGCGGTGAACCCACCCCGCCCTTTTCTCTGCATCCTAGCCCCAGATCTACTTACTGAGTAAGATACCCGCGGCGGGAAGAACACCGCAATGCCCTGCCACGGAGTTCTTCCACATTCTCAGGCTTAAGCTTATTTGATAATCTCTTGGGCCTGCAGCCCACGGAGTCTTACTATGTTTAAGAAAGATATGACTATTGCCGGTTTCGATGATGCGATCTGGAATGCCATGGAGGGCGAACGCCGCCGGCAGGAAGATCACATCGAGCTCATCGCTTCCGAAAACTATACCAGCCCGCGGGTGTTACAGGCCCAAGGTTCGGTGCTGACGAATAAGTACGCGGAAGGCTACCCCGGTAAACGCTACTACGGGGGTTGCGAGCACGTCGATATCGTGGAACAGCTTGCCATAGACCGCGCCAAGCAGTTGTTCGGTGCCGGCTTCGCCAACGTGCAGCCGCATTCCGGATCGCAGGCCAACGGAGCGGTGTATCTCGCGCTTTTGACCCCCGGCGACACGATTATGGGTATGAGTCTAGCTCACGGCGGGCATTTAACCCACGGCGCCAGCGTCAATGTGTCGGGTCGAATATTCAAGGCCGTGCAGTACGGTTTGAATACCCAAACCGAAGAGATCGATTACGACCAAGCGGAACGCCTCGCGCTTGAGCACAAACCGAAGCTCGTCATGACCGGATTCTCGGCTTACTCGCGGATCGTCGACTGGCAACGTTTTCGGGATATCGCCGATCAAGTCGGCGCCTACCTGGTCTCCGATATCGCCCATGTGGCCGGTCTCGTGGCCGCGGGCCTCTACCCGAGCCCGATGAATATTGCCGATATCACCACGACCACCACCCATAAGACGCTGCGCGGCCCGCGCGCGGGTCTCATCATGGGCCGGGATAACCCCGAGATCGAAAAGAAGATCAACTTTATGGTTTTTCCCGCCTATCAAGGAGGGCCGCTCATGCACGTCATCGCCGCCAAGGCCATCGCCTTCAAGGAGGCGATGCAACCGGAGTTCAAGGCCTACGCCGAACAGGTCATCAGGAACGCAAAAACCATGGTGCAGGTGTTCTTGCAGCGCGGCGTCAAGGTGGTTTCCGGTGGCACCGACAATCACCTGTTTTTGATCGACCTCGTTGCTAAAGGGCTCACCGGGAAAGAGCTAGACGCGGCATTGGGCCGCGCCCACATCACGGTGAACAAGAACGCCGTGCCGAATGATCCGCAGCCGCCGTTCGTTACCAGCGGGATCCGCATTGGTTCTCCGGCGGTGACGACGCGCGGATTCAAACAAGTCGAGTGTGCTCAGGTCGCCGCCTGGATGTGTGAGATCATCGAGAACATCAAGAGCGACGCGGTGATCGCGCGCATTAAAGGGGAGGTCGCTGAGTTATGCCGACGTTTCCCCGTCTACGGCAACTAGACGCGGCCTCACTTTCCGCGGCGGGCGGCGCACGCGTCGCGGAATTAGCGGCAGGTAGGGAGAGCGCTCGCCCCGCTCGCAGAAGGCGGTAGCGTGCGTTGCCCGTTCTGCACTGAACCCGAGACCCGCGTCATCGATTCCCGGCTCGTGGGGGAGGGCGATCAGATCCGGCGCAGACGCGAATGCACGGCTTGCCAAGAACGCTTTACGACTTACGAAGCGGCAGAGTTGAACCTGCCGCGCGTTATCAAGTCCGATGGGCGCCGGGAACCCTTTAGAGAAGAGAAGCTTCGCACCGGGCTGCTGCGCGCGCTCGAAAAGCGCCCGGTGCCGGGCGAGCGCGTCGAGCACGCCCTCGCCGAGATCAAACGAAGCTTGCGCTCCGGCGGTGAGCGGGAGGTGGCTGCGCGGCTCATCGGAGATCTGGTCATGGAACAGTTGCGGTCCCTGGACCGCGTCGCCTTCGTGCGCTTCGCCTCCGTGTACCGGAGCTTCCAAGACGTCCAAGCTTTCGTCGACGAGATCGAACGTCTCGGGAAGGACCCCGCGAGGTAGAGCCCCGTGCCTGATTTCTCCGCGGAGGACTATCGGTTCATGGCGCGCGCCTTGTCGCTGGCGCGCCGCGGCCTGTGCACAGCCCATCCCAATCCCCGGGTTGGCTGTGTCCTTGCGCACCACGGTCTTATCGTCGGCGAGGGTTGGCACCGGTTTGCGGGAGAAGCCCATGCGGAAGTGCTGGCCCTCAACGCCGCGGGAGAACGCGCGCGGGGCGCGACCTGTTATGTCAATCTGGAACCTTGCTGCTTCCATGGTAAAACGCCCGCGTGCACGGAGGCGCTGATTCGAGCCGGCGTCGCGCGCGTCGTCGCCGCGACGCTCGATCCCAACCCGCGGGTCAACGGCCACGGCTTGCTCGCCTTAAAGCAAGCCGGAATACCTGTGCAGACCGGCGTGCTGGCGGAGCAGGCGATCGCGCTGAACCGCGGGTTCATCAAACGCATGCAACACGGCCTGCCGTTTGTGACCTCCAAGATCGCGATCAGCATCGATGGCCGAGTCGCGCTGCACTCCGGCGCCAGCCAATGGATCACGTCCGCTCCGGCCCGCGCTGACGTGCAACGTTTAAGAGCGCAAAGCAGCGCTGTCATGACCGGCATCGGCACGGTGCTGGTAGATGATCCGCTGCTGACGGTGCGGAGCCCTTTCCGAGCGGCGGAATTCCGCCAACCCGTGCGCGTTGTTTTAGACTCCAGGTTGCGGTTTCCGGGGACTGCGAAGATGCTGTCCGAACCGGGCCGCATTTTGGTTCTTACGGGGAACGGCGAGCGGGATAAGTCCGCGACGGGCATTGCCAACGGCGCCGAGATCATCGCGAGCGCGATGCGTGGAGAGCGCCTCGATCTCGAATCGATGCTCAACCATCTCGGAAGACTGGAGTTCAATGAGATCCTGGTCGAAGCGGGGCCCACCCTGAACGGCGCCTTACTGCAAGCCCGTCTCGTCGATGAGATCGTTATCTATATCGCCCCCAAGCTGATGGGAAGTAAAGCGCTGCCGATGGCGCGCCTCGACACGATCGCAACGATGGCAGAATGCATCGAGCTGTCGATCCTCGACACCCGCGCCATAGGACCCGATGTGCGGGTGATTGCGCGGGTAAACTATCGCCACAAGCTCTGAGTTGCGAGCCATCATCGTCCCCATGTTTACTGGAATCATCCAAGCGCTAGGACACGTCATTTCGTTGCAGTCCGGTCACGGCACCGCCCGCCTCTCGCTCGATCCGGGGAGCCTCGACCTGAGCCACCTCCAAAGCGGTGATAGCCTGGCGGTGAACGGATGCTGCCTCACGGTGCTCAGCTATCGTGACCGCCGTATCGACATGGACTTATCGCCAGAGACACTCGCTCGAACGACGCTAGGGAGCCTCCGGCCCGGCGCCCGGGTTAACCTTGAGAAGGCCCTCGCCCTGGGTGGGCTCCTCGGCGGCCACATCGTGACCGGTCACGTGGATGGCATGGGCGCGATTACGGATTGCATTCAGGATGGATCCACGGTTCGGCTTAGAATCGGCATACCGGATGCGTTGGCGAAATACCTGAGCCGCAAGGGTTCGGTTGCCGTGGACGGCGTGAGCCTCACCGTCAACGATGCCGCGGGCGGCGCATTCGATGTTATGCTTATTCCGCATACGCTCCAGGCGACCGTTGCCGCCGGCTATCGCGCCGGGATGGCCGTTAATATCGAAGTCGATCTCATTGCGCGGTATGTCGAACGCCTCATGACCTACACTTCAGTACAATAGGCGTAAGCTGAACCGCCGACGGTTTGGAACGCGCCGCGCTCTTGGATCACAGATGCCGATACAAGCCACTGAACAGATCATCGACGAAATCCGCGACGGCAAAATGGTCATCATCATGGATGACGAGGACCGTGAGAACGAAGGCGATTTCTTGATCGCGGCCAGTTGCGTCCGGCCCGAGGACATCAATTTCATGGCGCGCCATGGGCGCGGACTCATCTGCTTGACTCTCACCAGGGAGCGTTGTCAACAGCTCAATCTCCCCCTGATGGTACGCGATACCTACTACCGCCACACCACTAATTTCACGGTATCGATCGAAGCCGCCCGCGGCGTAACCACGGGGATCTCGGCCGCGGATCGTGCCTTGACAATACGCACCGCCGTGGCACCGGATGCCAAACCGGACGATCTCGTTCAACCCGGCCATGTGCTGCCGCTCATGGCCCAATCGGGTAGCGTTTTGACCCGCGCCGGGCATACGGAGGCCGGTTGTGATTTCGCCCGTCTCGCGGGTTTCGAACCCGCCGCTGTGATCGTTGAGATTTTAAAAGACGACGGCACGATGGCCCGGCGGCCCGATCTCGAACTGATCGCTGAGCAGCACGGCTTGAAAATCGGAACCATCTCCGATCTCATCCGTTTCAGGATGCAACACGAGAAGACCGTCGATCGGGTCGCCGAGAGCGCATTGACAACCGAGTTCGGAGAATTTCGGCTCGTAGCCTTTCAAGACCAAATCGGCAAGAGCCTCCACCTCGCGCTGGTCAAGGGCCCCATCGACGCACAGCAACCGGCGCTGGTTCGTGTGCATATCAACAATCCGCTTTGTGATTTAACCGGGAGCCTGCGGGAGGAATGCGGCTGGCGCTTGCGCGATGTGCTCATACGCATCGCGCGAGAATCGAGCGGTGTCGTCGTCATCCTCTGCAACCAAATCGAGGCGGCGGATCTCATCCGCCAGATCGATAGCTTCGAGGAGCGAAGCGCGGCCGAGTCACACGGAAGCCGCCACAAGCCGGACAATCTACGAACGATCGGCCTGGGGGCACAGATCCTCGCCGACCTCGGCGTGCGCAAGATGCGGGTCCTGAGTGCGCCTAAACGCATCCACTCGCTCTCCGGTTTCGGCTTGGAAGTCGTAGAATACGTGAATTAAAGATCGAGCGGGTACACGTTATGGGTGACATCATCACCATCGCCGGCCAGGCGCTTTTGGATCCGCCGGCGCGATTCGGGATCATCGCGAGCCGGTTTAACGCCTTTATCGTTGAAAACCTGGTAAGCGGATGCGTGGAGACGTTGCGCCGCCACGGGGTTCCGGAGCGCGATATCACCCGCGTAAACGTCCCCGGCGCATGGGAGATGCCGCTCATTGCCAAAACCATGGCGGGAAGCGCTAAGTTCGATGCGATCATTGCGCTAGGCGCCATCATCCGCGGAGCCACGGCTCATTTTGAGCACATCGCTGCGGCCTGCGCCACCGGGCTGGCCAAGGTCAGCCTCGGCTCAAGTATTCCGGTTGTGTTCGCTGTTTTGACGGTAGAAACTGTCGAGCAGGCTATCGAGCGGGCCGGCGGCAAGGCGGGGAACCGCGGGGCCGATGCCGCGCTGACCGCAATCGAAATGATCTCGCTCACGCGTAAATTACGCCTATGACTACCCCTATCCGCGGCCGCGTGCGCGCGCGGCGCTGCGCCGTGCAGGCCCTTTATCAATGGCAACTGGCGGGACACGATCCGCGCGATATCATTAAGGAATTTGTCGCCGAGCGTGAGCTGGTGAACGTGGACATGGATTACTTTTCGACACTCACGCGTGAAATCCCGGCGCACGTACACGAATTACAATCCGATTTACAGGACGCTCTCGATCGCCCGTTTCAGGAGCTCGATCCTATAGAACGCGGGATCCTCCTGATCGGCGCGTACGAATTGAGGTATAGCCCTGAAATACCCTGGCGTGTGGTCATCAACGAAGCCATCGAATTGACCAAAATGTTTGGCGCCGCAGAAGCCCATAAGTATGTCAACGGCGTCCTCGACAAGGTGGTGGGAACATCCAGATCGGCTGAGATGCGCGCGCTGTCGCGCGGCTAGCCCGCCCACGAAAAACTCCGCGTACGGCCGAGTTAACCCGCTCCGTGGCGCTCTCGGAATTCGAGATCATTGACCGCTATTTCCGCCCGCGGCCACCGGATCGCCCCGAGGTGGTCATCGGGGTCGGTGACGATGCGGCTATCCTGCGTGTGCCGGGTTGCCGAGACCTCGCGATCACGGTCGACACCCTGGTAGCGGGCACGCACTTTTCCGATGACGCCGAGCCCGAAGCAATTGGTCACAAAGCTTTGGCGGTCAGCCTGAGCGATCTGGCCGCGATGGGCGCCGAGCCGCTCTGCGCCACGCTTGCGCTGACGCTGCCCCAGGCAGATGAGAAATGGCTTGAGCGTTTTTCCGGCGGATTTTTTCACCTGGCCCGCCGGCATGCGCTCGATTTGGTCGGGGGTAACATTTCCCGCGGGCCGCTCACGGTTTCGGTGACCGCCCACGGGATCCTTCCCGAAGGCGGCGCTCTCAGGCGCATCGGCGCGCAACCGGGCGATGCGATTTTCGTCACCGGCTCCTTGGGAGATGCCGCGCTCGCTCTGGAAGCGCTGGGCGGCTCGCACCCCGAAATTGCTCCTTACACGGACTACCTGCGGACACGCCTGCATCGACCGGCGCCGCGCGTTGCGCAGGGCGTCTTGTTGCGTAGCCTTGCATCGAGCGCCATCGACGTATCCGATGGCCTAGCGACCGATCTCGGCCACATCCTCGCCGCGAATGCCGTCGGGGCCGTGATTGAGCTCGATCGCCTCCCGCGCTCCAGCGCTTTACAGGCGCTGCCGGAGCTTCCTCGACAATGGGAACTGGCGCTCGGCGGTGGGGAGGATTATGAGCTGTGTTTCACCGTCCCAGAGATCCAAGCCGATAAGCTGGGACCGGATCTCGGTGGGGTTTGGATTACTCGCATCGGTCAGATCCAGAGGCGGGAAGGATTGCGTTTTATCGATCCGCGCGGTACAGCGTTCGTGCCGCGGTTTCACGGTTTTCGGCATTTTTGACACGCGTCGTCAGTCGGGCATGCCCACATGCAGCGCCCGGTTCGGTTCCATGATCTCCTGGCGCATTTCGCGCCGCATCTTGCCCGCATCGAATAATCGGAGCCTCGCACGAGTTCCCGTGTTCGTCCGCGGCATCGCGCCTCGGGCTGGCGCGGCAGGATAAGAGCGCTAAGGGAGCTCGACAAGAGTTTCGGAGGCGGGTTTGCGATTGGTGCTCGGGATCTCGGCCGGGTATCCGAACCACACCAGGGCAACCACGGTTTCCAACACCGGGTTTACCGAGATCAAGTCGAAGAAGCCGGAGGCGCGGGTGATAGCGCCCGTCGTCCATTTGCACCCAATACCTTCGCTCCACAGATAAAGACACATGTTTTGAAGTGCGCAACAACAGGCCGCATAATCTTCACGGGCACGGATAGGATCGTCGGAATTTTTGCAGGTCAGAACCAGCCAACCAGGAATCTCGCGCCAGCGCCTGAGTTTGGCCTGCCCCGCTTGAGCACCCTTAGCTTGGGAGGTCAGCTCGGCGTTTAGGCGGCAGATCGCATCGGCGGTCGCGGGACCCAGGAGGTAGAAACGCCATGGCGCGGTAAGCCGATGGTTCGGCGCCCATCGCGCGACATCAATAGCCCGCAGGATAATCTCTCTGGGCGGTGATTCACGCCCGAAAATATGGATCGTGCGGCGGGATCGAATTAGTTTTTCCGCGAGTAGCGGCGACATGAGCGGCCGTTTTGGTTTCTATGATAGTGTCGCGCTGCGCTTCGACGGGCACGGGTCGGGGTGCTTGCATGCCGCGTAACAGCGCAGCAAGCTTTTCGCGCACTGGTTCAAACCTCAGGCCCCAGAGAAAAACGGCGCCGTATTTCCGTATTGCGGTGACCGTCCCAACAACGACAATCACCATACCAGGCACAAACGCCAAAAACAACAAGCCTAGAAGTTCGCGGTCCATAGGAATACCTCTTGTTCAACCGTCGACTGCGGCGGCGGCTTCCTCACGAGTGATAAAATTACCATCCTTAACGAATCCGGCCTCGATCGAGCCTTTGACAGTCGCGACCTGCCCTGACGGAAGACGCTCAACCACAAGCTTTGCGGGCAACCCATCGAGGACGTGAATCGGGGCGGGGCGTCCATCAGTGAA
>JALZJW010000124.1 GCA_030859565.1 Pseudomonadota bacterium | reverse complement strand
GGGAATCCAGGGTCTTTTGTGGATTCCGGGTCTCCGGCGCTTCGCACCTTCGCCCGGAATGACGGGGCAAACGCGACCAGTTATTTACGAGACACTACACTAGCCTACGGTGCGGTGTCTATCCACGCAGGGCATCTGGCTACCTCTCTTAGCGTTCGTCGCGGCCTGGGGGATCGCTTGCCCGGCCTTGCAGGCCGCGCCGCTCCAGTGCGCGCCGGCCGGGCTTGATGAGTATGCCGCAGTCCGTTACGTTATCGACGGCGACACCGTGGTGCTCGCGAACCGGCGCAAGGTCCGTCTCATCGGCATCGATGCACCGGAGATCGGGCGCGAGGGCCGCCGCTCTCAAGCGCTTGCGGAGCCTGCCCGCGGAGCGCTAAAACGTCTGCTCACAGGCCAATCCCGCGTCGGCCTACGGTACGATCGGCAGAGCCGCGATAGGTTCGGGCGGCAACTAAGCCACTTGGTGCTGCGCGATGGCACCAATGTCCAGGCATGGTTA
This sequence comes from Pseudomonadota bacterium, assembly GCA_030859565.1. Classification (NCBI taxonomy): domain Bacteria; kingdom Pseudomonadati; phylum Pseudomonadota; species Pseudomonadota bacterium. The sequence continues at coordinate 11,108 of JALZJW010000124.1, read as the reverse complement.
CTCGAGCGGGGCCTCGCGACGGCGTTGATTTTTCCGCCCAACCTCGACTACGTGGAATGTTACCGCGACGCCGAAAGGGTGGCGCGGAGATCGAATCTCGGCCTGTGGAGGCTCGCGCGCTATAAACCCGTGGATGCCGGGCGCGTCGCGGGTTTGCCCCGGGGCTATCGAGTCGTCACGGGTCGTATCAGCGGAGTCCGCACCACACGCGCCTCCAAGTGGTTAAACTTCGGCCCGGCCTTCGCGGTTCGAATCCAGCGCACCGATCTCCATTATTTTAAGCGCTTAGATTTTCATCATTGGGTGGGTAAGCTTGTCAGCGTGCGCGGCTGGCTTTCGCGCCGCGACGGGAATACCTACATGCGTTTAAGACACCCCGCGCAGTTAGATGCGCTGCCAGGATGAAGCGGACGGTCCATCGGCATCGCCGCTTCAGCGGAAGAGCTTGGCCAGCGTATCGGCCAAGCCTCCGTGCGGGCGTTGCGCCAACGATTTAAGCGCCAGCAGCGTGTCGTTTTCTGGAGCGAATTGCAATCCAATCGCAACGTATCCTTTGGCCCGGTCGTAGTTGTTGTTGGCCAGCTCGCGCTCGGCGAGAAACGCGAAGCGTTCTCCGATCGCCAATAATCCCTTGCGCGCCGGCACGTTGCCGGGGTCGATCTCGAGCAAGCGCGAGTAGTAATAATAAGCGTTGTCTTGGGGAGGGTGGGTAAGGCGGTAATCGTCCAGGCTTTTTTTCGCGAGCCATGCGAGCGCCTTAACCACTTCCCCGCTGCCGGGATCGACACCGGCGCTCGTTGCTACGGGACCCGCGGCGCTTGTGTCTCCCAGAAGCTTCCGATCAACATCGACCGCGTGGCTCTGTAGCGCTGGATCGCTGCGCGGACCCGCATCACGGTCGATGCGGGCGTGGGCGTAAAAAAGACCCGCGTACCCTGCAAGAGACAGGGCCAGCAGCGCCCCCAGCGCGTGGACCGAACGCCGGGAGGAGGTCTGCGCCGGTAGCTCGATGATTCGGGCCTTGTCGAGGGACAGCGTATGCTCGCCGGAGACATCGACATCGGGGGCGAGCCTCGCCTGGGTCGATGTCTTGATGATTCCGCTCTGCATCATGTGCCGCACATAATGCAGCAGACTGTCCGCGTCCCGAAACCGATCCTTGCGGTTCTTCGCCAGCATGAGGTTGATGAGGGGCTGGAATTGATCTAGACCGGAAGGCAAAATCGGGATCGGCGCCCGCTTATGTTGCATGATCACATCTAGCACGGAGGCGGATTGGTATGGTTTCACGCCCATCAGCATTTCATACAGGATCACGCCCAGGGCATAGATGTCGGCGCGGCCATCGATGGAGCCAGGCTCGGCTTGTTCCGGAGCCATGTAGTTCGGGCTTCCGAGGAAGATACCGGTTTGCGTCAGGTCGAGGTCGGTCGTAAGTTGTTTCGCGATGCCAAAGTCACTCAGCAAAGGCGTCCCGTCCTTTCGGAATAGGATATTCGCCGGTTTCACGTCGCGATGGACGATACCTTTCTTATGCGCAACGCTGAGCCCGCTACCGACCGCAATCAAGATGTCGAGGGCGTCAAAGGGGGTCATGACCGCGTGCATGCGTTTGCGCAGGTCACCGCCCTCGACGAACTCCATCGACATATAAGCGGCATCATCGCAGGCGCCGATGTCGTAAATCGTAACGACATGCGGGTGATTGAGCGAGGCAACGATGCGCGCTTCGTTGATAAAGCGCTCGAAATCCTGCGGGTTCTTGCGCCTATCGGTATGCAGCACCTTCAAGACGACCAATCGGCCCAACGAGTCCTGGCGTGCCAAATAGGCGGTTGCCATGCCGCCCGAGCCTATTTTCTGTTGGATCGTGTACCCCGTGATCTCCATATGCTCTAATTATATCAATGCTACGTGCGGCAACGTTGCTTCCGCTCCGCTAGCGCAATTTAAGAGGAGCAGCTTTTGGAACACTTTTCGCCTTAATTACGCTGTTGATTTAGGATTAATCACTACTGTCGTGAACAAAACGGTTTCAGGGACCCCTATGCTAGCGCAAACGAAGAAACATGCCATTCCCCGTCCCCAGACTCGCTCGCTTATTACTAAGATTCTAGAGGAACGCAAGGACGTGTTGGTCCTACTCTGCAAGGTCTCGGGCTTGGCGCCCTTTCCAGCGAATAAACCGCTGGTGGCCTTAATGACCGAGTTTTGTGAGCTCCTGGTCGATTACATCGCGGCGGCGCATTTCGGTCTTTATCAGCGTCTTTCCGAAGGCCAGGAACGGCGGCAGGCGGTGGTTGATCTGGCGATGGAGATCTACCCGGGCATTGACCGCACCACCCAGATTGCACTTGCGTTCAATGACAAGTACGGGGGGGTGACGCTTTCCGGCGATCTCACCGCCTTGCACCGGGATCTCTCGCATCTCGGCGAAATCCTCGCCAGCCGGATCGATCTCGAGGACCGCTTGATCACCGCGATGCTGGGCGAGTCCATCGGGCCCGACCGATCGGCCGCCTAGATCACTCGAAATCCCCTGGCTCGCCATGGGTGAGGGCAACACGGATCTCGAGCAACGGGACCTCGCCGTCTTATGGCACCCCTGCACCCAGATGAAGGATCACGAACGCCTCCCCGTGATCCCCATTCGGCGCGGGCGCGGCGTCTGGCTGGAGGACTTCGACGGCCGGCGCTATCTCGACGCCATCAGCTCCTGGTGGGTCAATCTCTTCGGCCACAGCCATCCGCGAATCAATGCCGCGGTGAAAGCGCAAGTAGAGGAGATCGAACAGGTGTTGCTGGCCGGGTTCACGCACGAAGCGGCCGTCAGCTTGGCCGAACGGTTGGTCGCGATCACACCCGCGGGCTTGACGAAGTGTTTTTTCGCCGACAACGGCTCGTGCGCCGTCGAGGTGGCGCTCAAAATGAGCTTTCATTATTGGCGCAATCGCGGCGAACTGCGCAAGACCCGCTTCATCTGCCTTGAGAATGCGTACCACGGCGAGACGCTCGGGGCGCTCTCCGTGTCCCAGATCCCCCTCTACCGGGACACCTATGCACCCTTGCTCGCGGATGCGATCGTGGCGCCCTCCCCGGATTGCTACCGGCGCGCGCCGGGCGAGACCTGGGCGGAATGTTCGCGGCGCGGATTTGCAGCGATGGCGGATCTCTTGGATCGCCACGCCGATGAGGTATGCGCGGTCATCGTCGAACCGCTGGTTCAATGCGCGGGCCAAATGCGCATGTATGATCCCGTATACTTGAGTTTAGTACGCGCGGCCTGTTCTCAGCATCGCGTGCATCTGATCGCCGATGAAATCGCGGTCGGTTTCGGTCGCACCGGGACCCTTTTCGCTTGCGAGCAAGCCGCGATCGCGCCCGACTTCCTGTGCCTATCGAAAGGGCTAACGGGAGGCTACCTCCCCCTTGGCGCGGTGTTGACTACCGATGAGATTTACCGGGCGTTTTACGCTGACTATGACACGGTTACCGCCTTCCTCCATTCGCACAGTTATACCGGCAATCCGCTCGCCTGCCGCGCCGCGCTCGCCACGCTGTCGCTGTTCGAGAAGCAACCGGTGCTGGCGGACAACCGTCAGCTCGCACAAGCCATGGCCGCCGCGACGGCGCATTTCCCGGACCATCCTCACGTTGCCGAAGTGCGCCAGACGGGCATGATCCTGGCCGTCGAAATCGTCCAGGACAAAGCGACAAAAGCCCCCTACCCCTGGCAAGAACGGCGCGGTCTTCGGATCTACCGGCAGGCGCTCGCGCGCGGCGTGCTGCTGCGTCCCTTGGGAAACGTCGTCTATTTTATGCCGCCCTACGTCATCACCGAAGACGAAATCCGTCATTTAGCCGAGGTGGCTTGGGAGGGCGTCAACCTCGCGACTTCCGATTGAGCATGCGCAGCCCCCGCGTCTACGTCGAGACGCCCCTTCGATGCGGCGCCACTATCGCATTGCCGCGGGCCTGCGCGGACCATCTGGCGCGCGTATTACGCCGCCAGGCGGGGGATGCCATCGTACTGTTTAACGGCCAAGGGGGGGAATGGGAGGCGACGATCGCGTCGATCCGGCGTGCGGAGGCGGCCGTGATCATCGGTCCCCACCACGCCATCGAACGGGAGTCGCCCTTGCGCATAACGCTGGCGCAGGGTCTGGCACGCGGCGAGCGCATGGACTATACGATCCAGAAAGCCGTCGAGCTCGGGGTCACGCACATCGTTCCCATCGCGGCGCGGCGCTCGGTGGTGCAACTGGAAGAGGCGCGCGCCGAACGCCGGCTGGATCACTGGCGGAAAGTGATACGGCAGGCGTGCGAGCAGTGTGGACGCAATCGATTACCCGCGATCGAACCCGTGCTCGATTTACCCACCTGGCTGGCGCGCGCCTCTATGGGAGTCAATGTGCTGCTTGCGGCCGCGGGCGAGACCGCGCTTTCGGATTTTACCCTGACCGAACCAGAGCTCACGCTCTTGACCGGACCCGAAGGGGGATGGAGCGAGGAGGAGGTGTATGCGGCGCGCCAGGCCGGGTTCTTAGGCTTGCGCCTGGGGCCGCGGATCTTGCGCACGGAGACGGCTGCGGTGGCCGCGCTCAGCGCGTTCAATAGCTTGTGGGGAGACCTGCGCTGATTAATTAGAACCACAACCTCTGTTCCATCCGGTGTGGTAGACTAATGGCTACGTTGCTGCGCTACACCCGCGCAGCTAAGCCACCGCGTGAAACCCGACGCAATCAAAGACAGCCTCTGGAGTTCGCGGTTTTCCGAACCGACCGACGCTTTCGTGCAACGCTTCACGGCCTCCGTTCCTTTCGATAAACGCCTCTACTGGCACGATATCGAGGGGTCCAAAGCGCATGCCCGCATGCTGGCCAGGACCGGGGTGCTGAGCGCCGCCGAAGGTGACGCCATCGTCACCGCCCTCGACGCGATCCGCGGCGCCATCGAGCGCGGGGAGATCGAGTGGTCGATCGCGCTTGAAGACGTGCATATGAACATCGAGGCGCGGCTCACGGAACGCATCGGTGAGGTGGGAAAAAAACTCCATACCGGCCGCTCGCGCAATGACCAAGTGGTCACCGATACCCGGCTCTATCTGCGCGCCGAGATCGACGCCATCATCGGCCAGTTGCACCTGCTCATGGCCGCGATCGGCGATCTCGCCGAACGTGAAGCCGCGACCATCCTGCCGGGCTACACGCACCTGCAAGCGGCGCAACCCGTGACCTTCGGCCACCACATGCTGGCGTGGTTCGAGATGTTTTGCCGTGATCGCGACCGGCTCCGCGACTGCCGCCGACGCGTCAATGTCCTGCCCTTGGGCGCGGCCGCGCTCGCCGGCACGAGCTTTCCCATCGACCGCGAATTCACCGCCCGGGCGCTCGGATTTGAGGGCATCGCCGAGAATTCTCTCGATGCCGTGAGTGATCGCGACTTCGCGATCGAGTTCGCGGCCTGCGCCGCGCTCATCCTCATGCACCTCTCCCGCTGTTCCGAGGAGCTCGTCCTGTGGTCCTCGCAAGCGTTCGACTTCATCGAGATCGGCGACGCCTTCTGCACCGGTTCCTCCATCATGCCGCAGAAGAAGAACCCGGACGTGCCGGAGCTCGTGCGCGGGAAGAGTGGACGAGTCTACGGTCACCTGATGGGGCTCCTGACGCTGATGAAATCGCAGCCCTTGGCCTACAATAAAGACAACCAAGAGGATAAAGAGTCATTGTTCGATATCATCGACACCGTCAAGGGCTGTCTACGCGCCTACACGGATCTCGTGCCGGCCATCGCGATCAAGCGCGAGCGGATGCGCGAAGCCGCGCGCCGCGGGTGTATCACGGCCACCGATCTCGCGGACTACCTGGCGCGCAAAGGGGTGCCGTTCCGCGATGCGCACGCCGCCGTCGGCCACGTCGTCCGCTACGCCATCGCCGAGCGGAAAGACTTGGCCGAGCTGACACTCGCCGAATTGCGGCAATTTTCACCCGCCGTCGAGGACGATGTATTCACGGTATTGACCTTGGAAGGATCGGTGGCCGCGCGTAATCATTTCGGCGGCACGGCGCCCGAACAGGTGCGCGCGGCCGTCCAACGGGCGCGCCGGCGGTTAACGGTTAAGGAAGGAAAGGTATGACTAAGCCTCTGAAGATCATCGTCGCGGTGTTCGGGTTCGTCGTTATCTTGTTGGTCGCGGCCGCGATCATGATCCCCATGTTCGTAAACCCCAACGACTTCAAGGGCGAAATCATCGGGCAGGTAGAGAAAACGACGGGTAGAAAATTCGAACTGGCGGGTGACATCGGACTCACGGTGTTCCCTTGGCTGGGCCTGGAACTGGGCGCGACCACGCTCGGCAATGCGCCCGGATTCGGCGCGCAGCCCTTTCTTAGATCCGAGCGCGTGCAGGTGCGAATCAAGCTGCTGCCGTTGTTGCAGAAGCAGGTCGAGATGGACACCGTCGCGCTCGAGGGTCTGGAGCTGAATCTGGCGCGCGATAAATCGGGAAAGTCCAACTGGGATGATTTGCTGCGGAAGGGCGCCCCGTCGCAAGCGACGCCCCCCGCCGATGCCACCGCGGGCAAGCCGGACGCAGCGGCCGAGGCCGGACCGCAACCGCTCGCCGCCTTGGCCCTCGGCGGTGTCGATCTCAAAGACGGCCGCGTTACCTGGGATGACCGGCAACAGGGGGAGCGCTACGCGATTGAAGATCTGAACCTCGAAACCGGAGCGATCACTCCAGGCGGACCGGTGCCGCTTGATCTTTCCTTGGCTTTCGATGCGCCCCCCCAAGGCCTCACGGGCAATCTTGCCTTGGAAGGTACGGTAGACTATGACCTCGAAGGCCGGCGTTACGGGGTTAAATCCTTGGATTTCACGGCCGAGTTCAAAGGTAAATCGGTGCCGGGCGGTGCGCTCGACCTCATGTTGACGGCTGATAACGTCAATGCCGATCTCAAGCAAAATGCGGCCATGGTGTCCGGCCTCGCGCTCGATGCCGGCGGGGCAAGCCTGAGCGGCGATATCCAGGTGCAGAATCTTACGTCAGACAAACCGGCCGCCACCTACACGCTGCGCGCCAAGGGCCAAGAGCTTTCGGGATTACTCAAGGCCGCGGGCGAGGCCTTCAACATCGCGGGGATCCCCAAGTCACTCACGGCACTCAGCATCGACATGGGGATGAGCGGCACCGCGGCCAAGGTCGCCGTCGAGCCACTCAAGCTCCAAGCCGCCCTGCAAGCGGCCGGCGCGAAGGGGCCGCTGAACCTCGATTTGCAGAGCGCGCGCGTGGACCTGGATCTCACCAGAAAAGCGGTTGCGGTCAAGGCTGGAGCGCTCAAGATCACCGGCGATGACGTCGTTCCGCTCTTAAAGGAGTTCGGTGTGAGTAACCCCGGCTTGGAGACCTTGGCGATCGGGCTCAACGTGGATACGGAATTCTCGGGCACGGGCACGAAGCTCACGCTCGCGCCCTTTAATGTCAAGGCCGCGCTTGCGGGCGAGACCCTACCGAACAAATCCGCCGAGGTGACCCTCGCGACGCGTGCCGAGATCGATCTCGACAAGCAGACCGCGGCGCTCAATGAGCTTGCCCTGCAGGGTCTCGGCCTCGATCTCCGGGGTGCGGCGCAGGCCGAGAACATTCAGAAGGATCCGAAGTTTGCCGGATCGCTTAAGCTCCAGCCTTTCGATGCGCGCAAGCTGCTCACACAATTGGGTCAGGCCGTGCCCGAGACCACCGATCCGAAGGCATTAACGAACGTCGGCTTCGAGACCGCGCTCGCGGGATCGAAGAATAGCATTAACTTGAGCAATCTCGCGCTGCGGCTCGACGACACGCGGATCAAAGGCACTATAAGCGTCGCCGATTTTTCGCAACCTGCCATCGGCTTCAAGCTCGACGCGGACGGGATCGACGCCGATCGTTATTTGCCGCCTGAGAAAGCGGAGAAGGCCGGGGGAGATGCCCGGAAGAGCGACAAATCCCGCGCTAAGAAAGACCGCGGCGCTCGTGATGCGGTGAGCGGCACGGATGACGGAGTCCCCGTCGGCAGCACCGCGGGCGCGTTAAACCTCAAGGGCGTGCTCACCGTGGGTAAGCTCAAGATCGCAAACGCCACGCTGACCAAGCTTAGCGTGGCCGTTAAGGCGAAGGATGGCGACATCAACCTGAACCCGATCGCGGCCGACCTCTACCAAGGCAAAATCGCGGGGCGTGTCGGCCTCGATACCCGGGCGGCGAAACCGAAGTTGAGCGTGAATGAGTCTCTGACCGGCGTGCAGATCGAGCCGCTGCTCAAGGACCTCTCGGGTGAGGCCAAGATCGCCGGGACGGCGAATCTCAAGGCGCGACTCAATGCGGGAGGGGCGAGTGCCGATGCGATCAAGCGCACACTCTCGGGCAAGGCGGCGTTCCAGTTTCTGGACGGCGCCTTCATCGGCGTCAATCTTGGCCAATTGATGCGTAAGGCCCAAGCGGGCTTTGTCGGTAAAGTCGATGAAAACGCCAAAACGGATTTTAGCGAGATGGCGGGCACGTTGATTTTTGACCAGGGTGTCGTCCGCAATCAGGATCTGGTATTGAAGTCGCCGCTGCTACGGGTCGCCGGCAAAGGTCAAGCAAACCTCGTGAGCGAGCGCATCGACTATACGCTGAACACGACCCTAACCGCGACCGCTGAGGGGCAAGGCGGCAAGGACCTCACCGATATCAAGGGTGTCACGATCCCGATCAAGGTAAGCGGCACTTTCGACGATCCCAGCTATGCCCCGGACATAGCCGGTCTCGCCAAGGCCAAAGCGGAAAAGGCGTTGGAGAAAAACAAGGAAAAGATCACCGAAAAGCTCAAGGAGAAGTTGGGCGAGGATGCGGGTGGCGTGCTGGATGGGACCTTGGGCGGTCTGCTCGGGGGCAAGAAGCCGCGGGCTGGCGATGGGGCCGGTCAGAGCGGCGAGACCGCGCCGGCGCCCGCCGAGGCAGCCCCCGCGCAGGGTCCGGGCGGCAAGGACGTACAAGAAAAGCTCAAGGATCTGCTCCGATTCTAAAAAAGCGGCGATACCCCGTACGGCCTGCGGCGAACGTCGACTAGCTGTGGATAATTTTAGCCTGCTGTTATTGCGTTGGTATCGCCTGCACGGACGGAAGGATCTCCCGTGGCAGCGCCCGACATCACCTTATCGCGCATGGGTTTCCGAAGTCATGCTGCAGCAGACTCAAGTCCCTACCGTCATCGCTTTTTTCGAGCGCTTTATCATGCGCTTTCCTAACGTGAAGGAGCTTGCCGAGGCGCCGATCGATGAGGTCCTGCATTACTGGTCGGGGCTCGGCTACTACGCGCGGGCGCGGAACCTCCATCAGGCCGCGGGTATCGTATTGGAACGCCATGCAGGCGAGGTTCCACGGGGTCTCGAAGATCTCATGCATTTACCCGGTGTCGGCCGCTCGACGGCGGGCGCCATACTGTCGCTGGCGTTCGGCGAACGACAGCCGATACTCGACGGCAACGTCAAACGCGTCCTCGCGCGTTATCACGCCATCGGCGGATGGCCGGGTTCGCCTTCCGTCGAACGGGAACTATGGTCCCGCTCGGAACAGCATACGCCGGCGGCGCAAGTGTCGGAATATACGCAGGCGATCATGGACCTCGGTGCGACCCTTTGCACGCGGAGCGTTCCGCGCTGCGGCGCGTGTCCCGTGCGCGCGGGGTGTCAAGCATACCGGCTCGGACGCACTTCAGATTATCCCGAAACGAAGCCCCGAAGGCTGTTGCCGAAACGCACGACTTGCTTCGTGATCGTGCAAAATGCCAAGGCGGAAATCTTGCTGGAACAACGGCCGCCGGCCGGGATCTGGGGCGGCCTATGGAGCTTCCCCGAATGCCCGCCGAGCACCGACCCAATCGACTGGTGTTGGCGCCACCTCGGTGTCGAGCCAACACAGCTCCAAAGCGGGCGACCGTTCCGGCACATTTTCAGCCATTTCGATCTCGAGATTCGTCCAGTGTATCTGCGGGTAGGGGATCTCCGGCCAGGGATTAACGATCGCGGCGCGACGCTCTGGTACAGCACGACGTCCTCGCGGCCCCTCGGCTTGGCGGCCCCTGCCATGAGACTTCTGAAATCACTCAATCAATGATCAGGTGTACCTATGACACGCATCGTAACTTGCGTTAAGCTCGGGAAGGAAGCCGAGGGGTTGACCGCCGCACCGTATCCGGGAGAGCTCGGCCGGCGCATCTATGAGAACGTCTCCAAGGAGGCCTGGCAGATGTGGCTTAAGCACCAAACCATGCTCATCAACGAATACCGCTTGACCCCGCTCGACCCCAAGGCGCGCTCGTTTCTGGAACAAGAAATGGAAAGATTTTTTTTCGGTCAAGGCTCCGCAAAACCGGAAGGCTACGTGCCGCCTGCCTAAGAGCAGAGGGATCATCTCCTCACCGGCCGTCCCTTGACGCGCGCCATCCCGCCCGTTCTAATAGCGCGTCCAAAAACACCCGGGCCAGGTAGCTCAGTCGGTAGAGCAGGGGACTGAAAATCCCTGTGTCGGCGGTTCAATTCCGTCCCTGGCCACCAATAAAAACAATAGCATGTGTGCCATTATTCACTTACACGTGGTCCGCAATTTTCGCCGTGGTCCGCAATTTTCTAAACGAACTGCCTTAAATACTATTACTTGGTGGGGTCTACCTTGTCCCCCAACCGCTCGCGAACGTAATGCTCCGTCATAACAATGGTCTTGTGACCGAGTTGTTTCTGGGCCGCGTGGATGTCTTGAGACTCTGCCTTGTCAGTGCCGGCTTTAGCGCGTAGGTCGCGAAACTGGAACTTGACCCCCGCTTTCTCGCGCGCTTTATCGAAGCGGTGGCGTAAAGCATAGTAGGTGAGCGGCTGGCCGTTCTCCTTACATACAAGTACGAAGCTTCGCACCTTGTAACTACGCTTGCGTATCATGATTCGGTCGATGACCGTTGCAAGGCGGCCGGTGACCGCGATGCGCAGTTTCTTTCCCCGCTTACTCTGGCGGACATGTAACACCCCGCCGCGAATGTCGGTCTCGGCCATATTCAAGGTGTCGGCTGGACGCTGTCCGGTGAGGTAAGCAAGAT